>DASSQC010000286.1:0-5326 GCA_035702705.1 Burkholderiaceae bacterium
CGAAGAGCGCTGCGCCACCCAGGGTTCGGGCGTCCATGGCGGCCGGATGGCGATCGAACTGCCGTCCGAACAGGGGCTGCCGCATCAGCCGCGGCAGGCTCTGATAGGCCACAAAGGTCAGCGTGGTGGCCCCGCCCAGCACCAGCAGCAGGCCGAAGTCCTGCCAGCGCAGGAAGGCCAGCACCACCGCCGGGTTCACCATGGTCGACAGGGCCAGACCGAAGCCGAACAGCACGCCGGCGAGCAAGACGGCAATGAGTTGCCGAGCGTTCATGTCAGGCCCCTCCCAGTGTCTTGATGACCTGGGCCGTGAGCATGCCGGTGGCCAGGAAGATGATCACGGCAGCCACCGAAGGCAGCTGCAGCGAGGCCATGCCGCAGATGCCGTGGCCCGAGGTGCAGCCATTCGACAGGCGCGCACCGAAACCGGCAATGAAGCCGCCGGCCAGCAGCTGCCAGAGCGGCAAGGCGGCCGGTGGCTCGGGCCGGCCTGCGGCCAGCCACCAGATCAGCGCGCCCAACACGAGCCCGGCGGCATACACCACCCGCCAGACGCGGCTGCCCGTGAAGCGCGGCTGCTGGAAGAAGGCACTGCGATCCACCCAGGACCACAGTGCCGAATACACGCTGCTCATGCCGCCGATCAGCCCCGTGCTGGCAAACAGCCAGCTCACCCCGAGCCCGATCAGCAGGCCGCCGGCCAGATAGTGCCCCCAACCCATCGGAAAAAGCGCCTCCATCATGCGGCCAGATACTGCTTGAAGGTCTGCATGAACTTCTGCACCTTGGGCCCGACCACGAACGCGCAGTAGCCCTGGTTGGGATGCTGGTTGAAGTAGTTCTGGTGGTAGTCCTCGGCCGGCCAGTAGTTGGCCGCCTGATCGGTGCCCGTGAGCTGGGTGACGATCGGGTCGCGGTGGGCGCGCTGCGCCTCGGCCATCACCTCGCGCGCGGTGGCGGCCTGGGCCTCGTCGTGCGGGATGATGATCGAGCGGTAGCTCTCGCCCACGTCATTGCCCTGGCGGTTCAGCGTGGTGGGATCGTGGATGGAGAAGAAGATCTCCAGCACCTGCCGATAGCTGATCACGCTCGGGTCGAACTGCAGGCGCACCACTTCAGCATGGCCCGTGGTCTCGCTGCACACGGCTTCATAGCTCGGGTTCTTGCTGTGGCCGGCCGCGTAGCCGCTTTGCACGTGCTGCACGCCGCGCACGCGCTGGTACACGGCCTCCAGACACCAGAAGCAGCCGCCGCCGAGCGTTGCAGTTTCAATGTGTGCTTGAGTCATGATGGGTTGTCCGTTCAAGGAAGAAGGCGCCGTGTGTCGCGGCAAGACGCCTCAACCTTACGCCGGCGCGACCGGATGGCGCACAGGCTGCGCTGCCGCGCCACGGCCGGGTGTGCAGCAGCGCTGGGCTAGCGCCGGATGATGACCGGGGCGTCGGCCAGCTCATTCGGGTTGCTTTCGCGCGCGGGGAAGTGCTGCGCCAGCGCCTCGTTGATGGCGGCCAGCACCTCGATCGTGCCGGCCTCGAAACGCCCGGCGCGGTAGGCGGCCTGCAACTGGCCGACCCAGGCGTCCCACTGGGCTTGGGTAATGGCGCGGGCTGCCGCCCGGTCGGCCACGATCTCCACGCGCCGGTCGGCATGCAGCACGTAGATCAGCACGCCGGTGTTCTCTTCCGTGTCCCAGACGCGCAGCTTGCCGAACAGGTTCACCGCACGCTCGCGCGCCGAGGCGTGCCGCCACAGGTAGGACCAGGGCAGGCTTTCCTCGACACAGAAGCGCAGCTCCGCACGGTGGCGGCGCTCACCAGCGCTGATGGACTGCTCGATGGTGCGCACGCTGGCCGCCGGCCAGGCGCGGGAAAAGCCGGCGGGCCAGGCAAAGACATGCTTGAGGATGCGTTGCAGCCTGCCCATCACCAGTCTCCGCTCGCGCCGCCGCCGCCAAAGTCGCCCCCGCCGCCGGAGGACCAGCCGCCGCTGTCGCTGCTGCCGGATGACCAGCCACCCCCGCCGCTGCCGCTGCTCCAGCCGCCGGGGATGTAGACCGGCCCGCCGCCCGAGCGCGAGACCGCTCGGCCGCTCCCGCGCAGGCTGAAGACGAAGCTGGCCATCAGGACGAAGAAGGCCAGCGGCAGCGCCCAGAGCAGGCTGTGGCCCGCCCACAGGGCGTAGCCCGCCGCACCACCCGCCGCAGCCAGTGGCCCAAGGCCGCCGATCATGCGGCGCAACACGGCACCGATCGCGGCGGCAGCGATGAGGATGACAAAGAAACCCTCTTCGCCGCGGCCATCGCCCGGGCGCGGCACGGCCGCACTCGGCGCGGGCAGGGCGCCCGCCGCCGCTTCCTTGTCCAGCAGCTGATCGATGCGCGCCAGCGCCTTGACGATGCCGCCGGCGTAGTCGCCCGCCTTGAAGGCCGGCGCCATCACTTCGCGGATGATGCGTCCGGCCACCACGTCCGGGATCGCGCCTTCGAGCGTGCGCGCCACATCGATGCGGGCACGGCGGTCCTGCACGGCCACGATCAGCAGCAGGCCATCACCCACGCCCGCACGGCCGATCTTCCATGTGCTGCCCACACGCTGCGCAAAGTCCTCGATCGGCTCACCCTGGGTGCTGGGAATCACCAGCACCGCCACCTGGCTGCCGCGCCGCTGTTCAATGTCCTTCAGCTGCGCGGCAATGCGCTCGCGGTCCGCCGGGCTCAGCGCGCCTGCTGTGTCGGTGAGCTGCGCCAGCGGTGGCACGGCAAGGGGCTGCTGCGCATGCGCCGGCAGTGCGAGCAGGGCCGTGGCGAGCACAAGCAGCGAGATGAAGCCGGAGAACGTCGCACGGCTTTCCGCTTGTCCCGCGGGCTTCTTCAGCCATTTTGGTCTGAAGAAGCGCATGAATGCTCGATCCAGCATGCTCGGCCCGGGCGTGGCGCGGTGCAAGGTGGCTTACTTCTTGTTGAAGTCCACAGTCGGCGGCTTGCTGATGGCGGCTTCGTTCTCCACCGCAAACTGCGGCTTTTCCTTGGCGCCGGTCAGCATCTTGCCGAGCATGTTCTGCAGCAAGGCGATGGTGGTGTTGTATTGCTGGACTTCCTTGATGTACTTGTTGCGCGCAATCGCAATTCGATTCTCCGTGCCCTCGAGCTGCGTGCGCAGGTCCTGGAAGCCGGCGTTGGCCTTGAGGTTGGGGTAGTTCTCGGCCACCACCAGCAGGCGCGAGAGTGCGCCGGTCAGCTCGCCCTGGGCCGCCGTGAATTTCTTGAAGGCCTCGGGGTCGTTCACGAGCTCGGGCGTGGCCTGGATGCTTGTGGCCTTGGCGCGGGCCTCGACCACCTTGGTCAGGGTCTCCTGCTCGAAGCCGGCTTCGCCCTTGACGGTGTTGACGATGTTGGGGATCAGGTCTGCACGACGCTGATACTGATTCAGCACCTCGGCCCAGGCCGCCTTCACGCCCTGCTCCTGGCTGACGATGGTGTTGTAGCCGCAGCCCGACAGCAGGCTTGCGCCCAGCACCAGCAGGGCGGCCATGCCGCGGCGGATCATCGAAGTGCTCATCCCGTCCTCCTTGATGGATTGGTGCGCCCGCAGGCGCCGATGCGGCCAATATAGGTGCCGCCGGCCGGGGCTCAAGCCCAGCGGGCACCGGCATGCGACGAAGCTCAGTGGATCGTGGGCGGCTTGCCTGCATCGGCAGACGAGCGGGCTGCGCCCGCAGCGTCGTCCGGCGCGTCCTGGGCCAGCACATCAAAGGCATGCAGGGACTTGCGACGCGCCAGAAAGCTCAGCACCGTGTCGCCGAACAGGTCGGGCGCCTCCAGCGGCGCCAGATGCCCCACCCCGCCCAGCTCCACGTATTCGCTGCCCGGCACCTGGCGCGCCATGGCCTGCATCAGCGCGGGCGGCGCGGTCCGGTCCTCGCTGCCGGCAATCAGCAAGGTGGGCACACGAATGTGGCCCAGCATGCTGTGCCGGTCAAAGTGCGTGATGGCATCCAGCGCGGCGCGGTACACCGCAGGATGCACGCCGCCCATCACCTGCATGGCCAGGCGCACGCCCTCGGCAGAGGCCTGCGGGCCCACCAGGCTGGGAATGAGCTGCTGCGCGAACTGCTGCATCGACAGCCCGGCCTCGATCGGCGCGCTGCGCTCGGTGATGTAGCGCTGCTGCGCCGCGCCGTCGGCATGGCCGAAGGCGGGCACCGTGTTGGCCAGGATCAGCGCCCGCACCAGGCCGGGGCGCCGTGCAATGAGCTCCTGCGCCACCATGCCGCCCATGCTGTGCCCGAGCAGGATCACCGGGGCGCGATCGCCGCTGGGGTCGAGTGCATCGATCAGCGTGGCCAGGCTTTCGGCCAGGCCCTTGAAGGTGTAAGGCTCGATCGGCGCGGAGGTGCCGTAGCCCGGCATGTCCCAGGACACCGCCCGGAAGCCCCGCGAGGCAAAGTGTTCGATCTGCGGCGCAAACGCCGCACTGCCCCCGCTGATGCCATGCAGCATGACGATCGTGGGGCCGGCCCCGAGGGCCCGAAAGGCTGGAATACGCATGTCGCGAGCATGGTATCCCTGCGATGCCGTTCACCCAAACCTCGTCGACAATGCAGGGCAACCATTCCAAGAAAAGACGCATCCTCCGTGAACCCCACCTTGATGCGGGAATTCTCCGCCCGCGACTTCCGTGACTGCCTCGGCCAATTTGCCACCGGCGTCACCATCGTCACCAGCCGCGCGGCCGACGGCACGCGCGTGGGTCTGACCGCCAATTCCTTCAATTCCGTGTCCTTGGAGCCCCCGCTGGTGCTCTGGAGCCTGTCCAAGAAGGCCGGCAGCGCACCCGCCTTTGCCGCCGGCAGCCACTACGCCATCAACGTGCTGGCGGCCGACCAGATCGAATTGGCGCGCCGCTTTGCCAGCAAGGACGTGCCCGACCGCTTTGCCGGCGTGGCCTTTCTGGAAGGCTCGGGCGGCGTGCCGATCCTGGCCGGCTGCGCCGCGTGGTTTGAATGCGCCAACCGCCGCCAATACGACGAAGGCGACCACATTCTCTTTGTGGGCCAGGTGGAACGCTGCGGGCTGGCGCGGCATGACGCTTCGGGGCTGGCCGCCAAGACGCCGCTGATCTATCACGGTGGGCGGTATTTCACGGAGCTGCCGCTGGAGTGAGCGGTGGGTTCGAGGGACGCATGACCAGCGCTGAGGATCTCAAGGCCCGGCTGCGAGCCCAGGGCGCGGCCAGTTCACACCTTGCAAGAATCGATGGGCTGACGGCGCTCGCGGGGCAGGATCCTGCGGTTCTGGCCATTGCGCTGGTGGGCTCCTTTGCCAAGG
>DASSQC010000287.1:0-5138 GCA_035702705.1 Burkholderiaceae bacterium
TGTTCTGACCGCGGATTACACCGAGCGCGGTGCTTGCGCGTCATGACTGGGCGCTCGGGGATAACACCTACAATCCCGCGACTTTCTGGCACGAAGCCGGCGAGTGACCGCAATCCAGGAAAGCGACCTTCGCGCATGAGCATCAAGAGCGACAAGTGGATCCGCCGCATGGCCGAGCAGCACGGCATGATCGAGCCCTTCGAACCCGGTCAGGTTCGGCACGCCGCGGACGGTCATCGCATCGTCAGCTACGGCACCTCGAGCTACGGCTACGACATCCGCTGCGCCGACGAATTCAAGATCTTCACCAACATCAACAGCACCATCGTCGACCCCAAGAACTTCGACGAGAAGAGCTTCGTGGATTTCAAGGGTGATGTCTGCATCATCCCGCCCAACAGCTTCGCGCTGGCGCGCACGGTGGAGTACTTCCGCATCCCGCGCAGCGTGCTGACCATCTGCCTGGGCAAGAGTACCTATGCGCGCTGCGGCATCATCGTCAATGTGACTCCCTTCGAGCCGGAATGGGAGGGTTATGTGACGCTCGAGTTCTCCAACACCACGCCGCTGCCCGCCAAGATCTACGCCGGCGAAGGATGCGCACAGGTCTTGTTCTTCGAGAGCGACGAAGTCTGCGAAACGAGCTACAAGGATCGAGGCGGCAAATACCAGGGCCAGCGCGGCGTGACGCTGCCCAAGACCTGAACCGGCCGCGCGAGGAGAACATCATGCTGTCCGCACCCATCGTCCGCTCGCTCCTTGCCATCGGACTGACCGTATTGGCCGGCGCAGCCGCCGCGCAGAGCGCACCGCAGCGCCCCGATACGGCGCCGCCCGATCTCACCAAGACACCGCCGGCACCGGCCGCGCCTGCCGCCGAGCCGCGCAAGGGGCCGGACGTGCCGCCGCCCAATGTCAACCAGCTGCGCGGCAAGGATGCAGCGCCAGCCACGCGCCCGAGCGATCGGCCGCCGGTGGTCGCCCCGGTGGCGCCGCGCCCGCCGCGCAGCATGGAAGAAGCCCTGCAGCCCGATGTCGAGAAGCTGCCGGTGGATCCGGCCGAGCGCGCCAAGGTCAACGCCCAGCGCGGCCTCAATGCCGGCAAGTCGAACGCCGCGGGCCAGCCTGGCCGTGTGGTGGTGGAGGGTGATCGGCCCATCAGCAATCCCACCGAGCAGATCGGCAACACCCTGACCCGCCCGGACGGCACCGTGGTCACGGTGGAGAACCTGCCCGGCGGCAAGCGCAAGGAGTGCGTGCGCGACTGCACCGGCCCGGCCTGTTGCGTGGTCATCGATCCGAACCCCAACCCGATGCTGCGCAGTCCGCTGCGCTGACGGGCCATGCTGCGTCCGGCCACGCTGCTCGTGCTGCTGGCGGCCAGCCCGGCCGCACTCCAGGCTCAAACAACCGTAGCCGCGGATCCGCCTGCGATCGCGCCCGTGGATGCACGGCGACAGGCCGTCCGCGCAGCGGCCATCGGGCCCGTCGCACCGGACAGCCCGCCGCCGGGCAGCGCCGAGGCGCAGCTGCGCAGCAATCTGAACCGTTACATCGAGGGTCGCGGTGGCAACGAGCAACTGCGTGAACGCGCTCGCCAGCAGGCCGATCGCACGCGCGACGCTCTCGCGCTGCAAGCGGCCGCCCTGCGCGGAGACGCAAACGCCGGGCGTCAGCTCGAGCGTGTGGTGATCGAGGGGCAGTCCGAGCCGGCCGAGAGTCTGCAGGCCCGCTTTGCGCGGCGCATGCCGGCACCCGACCTCAAGCAGGGCTACCGCCGCACCGAGGATCCGGTGACCGGTGAGGTCTGCGAGACCGTGGACGTCGGCCTGTGGTCCCCCCTGACGAAGACGGTCTGCGCCGGTGCCAAACAGGGGCCGGGAACGGCACCCGGTTCGATCATCAGCGAGCTCAACCGCAAGTAGCCGCATTGCGGCCGCGCATTGGCTGGTGCTGTTCCGGCAGACGATCGTCCAGACTAGATCCAGCATTCATGCGGGTCGCCAGACCAAAATGGCTGGAAAGCCGCACCAGACAAGCGGGGTCAGTGGTGCAGGGTGCTCGCGCAAGCATGCGCTCGCTCCTCGCCCGGCACGGCGCGGTGCGCCGCGAAACCCCGGTCTCGGCACCAGACAAGCGGGGTCGGTGGCGCAGGGGGCTCGCGCTGGCCAGCGCTCGTTCCGGTGGTCAGGCCACCATGCGTTGCCACTCGCGGCCCAGCAAGAGCACCTTGCGCTCCAGCCCCCAGGCATAGCCGCCGAGCACGCCGCTCTCGCGGATCACGCGGTGGCAGGGAATGAGCACGCTCACGGGGTTGCCGCCCACCGCGTTGCCCACGGCGCGCGACGCGCCCGGCCGGCCGATGAGATTGGCGATCGAGCCGTAGGTCGTGACCGCGCCGTCTGCAATCGACAGCAGCGCCTGCCAGACCTGCACCTGGAAATTGGTGCCGCGCACGTGCACGGGCAGCCGCGTCTCGCCCGTCAGCGCGGGGGCGATGCGCTGCGCCAACGCGGCGTCATCTCGCAGCCGCAGCGCCGCCGGCCAATCCTGGCGCAGCTGGTCCTCGAATACGGCCGGCTGCGCTGCATCGCCGAACACCAGCCGGCAGATACCCTGGCCGGTCCAGGCGGCGGCGGTGGCACCCAGCAGGGTCTGGAACACGCCCCACTGGATGGTCATGCCCTGGCCGAGCCGCCGGATCTGCGCCGGGGTCATGCCGTCGAGCTTGACGAACAGGTCCTGCAGCCGTGACGGCGAGGACAGGCCGCTGTCGTAGGTGGCATCCAGCAGCGAGCTGCCGCGCGCCAGCAGCTGCCGTGCATGGTTGCGCGTGACCAGCTCGGTGAAGCGCTTGGGGCTGATGCCCACCGCCTCGGTGAAGGTGCGCTGGAAGTGGCTGTCGGACAGACCGGCCTCGCGCGCCAGGGTGGCCAGATCGGGCTGCTCGTCGAAGTGCTCGGCGATGTAGCGGATGGCGCCGGCGATCTCGTCATAGGTACGCGTCATGGCAACCAGCGTAGCGGTGTGGCGTGGATGATGCATTCCGATTCCTGCTGTCACGCGGCCTGCATCGAACCGGTTCCTATAATTTGGCTACGCCGTGCGGCCGGGTTGTGGCGATGTGCAGATGAAGTGCATCCACCCCGCCGCTTTTTCTTTTGTGCTGCGCCCGCCCGGGCAGGACGACCTCCATGCGCTTTCGCTTTCCCATCGTCATCATCGACGAAGACTTTCGCTCCGAGAACACCTCCGGCTCGGGCATTCGCGCCCTGGCCAAGGCCATCGAGGCCGAAGGCATGGAAGTGGCCGGCTTCACCAGCTACGGCGATCTGACCAGCTTCGCCCAGCAGCAGTCGCGCGCGAGCGCCTTCATCCTGTCCATCGACGACGAGGAGTTCACGCCCGGCCCCGAGCTGGACCCCGCCGTGCTGCACCTGCGCACCTTCATCAGCGAGATCCGCTTCAAGAACGCGGACATTCCCATCTACATCTACGGCGAGACCCGCACCAGCCGCCACATCCCCAACGACGTGCTGCGCGAACTGCATGGCTTCATCCACATGAACGAGGACACGCCCGAATTCGTGGCGCGTCACATCATCCGCGAGGCCAAGAGCTACCTGGAAGGCATCCAGCCGCCCTTCTTCAAGGCCCTGCTCGACTACGCCGAGGACGGCTCGTACTCCTGGCACTGCCCCGGCCACTCCGGCGGTGTGGCATTTCTCAAGAGCCCGATCGGCCAGATGTTCCACCAGTTCTTCGGCGAGAACATGCTGCGTGCCGACGTCTGCAATGCCGTCGAGGAACTCGGCCAGCTGCTGGACCACACCGGCCCCGTGGCCGCCAGCGAACGCAATGCCGCGCGCATCTTCAATGCCGATCACTGCTACTTCGTCACCAACGGCACCAGCACTTCCAACAAGATGGTCTGGCACAGCACCGTGGCGCCGGGCGACATCGTGCTGGTGGACCGCAACTGCCACAAGAGCATCCTGCACTCGATCATGATGACCGGTGCCGTGCCGGTCTTCCTGACGCCGACACGCAACAGCCTGGGCATCATCGGCCCGATCCCGCAAAGCGAGTTCGAGCCGGCCAACATCCAGAAGAAGATCGCCGAGCACCCGCTGCTGCAGGGCGTCGATGCAAAGACGGTCAAGCCGCGCATCCTGACCATCACGCAGAGCACCTACGACGGGGTGCTCTACAACGTGGAGACCATCAAGGCCAAGCTCGAAGGCTATGTGGACACCCTGCACTTCGACGAAGCCTGGCTGCCGCATGCCGCCTTCCATGACCTCTACGGCGTGATGCACGCCATCGGCAAGGACCGCCCGCGCCGCAAGAACGGCCTGATCTTCGCCACGCATTCCACCCACAAGCTGCTGGCCGGCATCTCGCAGGCCAGCCAGATCCTGGTGCAGGAGTCCGAGAACGACAAGCTCGACCGCCACGTGTTCAACGAGGCGTACCTGATGCACACCTCCACCAGCCCGCAGTACGCCATCATCGCCTCCTGCGACGTGGCCGCCGCCATGATGGAACCGCCGGGCGGCACCGCGCTGGTGGAGGAGTCGATCATCGAGAGCCTGGATTTCCGCCGCGCGATGCGCAAGGTCGACGAGGAGTACGGCCACGACTGGTGGTTCAAGGTCTGGGGCCCGGACGAGCTCGTCGAGGAGGGCATCGGCAATCGCGATGACTGGATGCTGCGTCCCAACGAGGACTGGCACGGCTTCGGCAACCTGGCCGAAGGCTTCAACATGCTCGACCCGATCAAGGCCACCATCGTGACCCCGGGTCTGGACGTGAGCGGCCGGTTTGCCGACACCGGCATTCCGGCGGCGATCGTCACCAAGTTCCTGGCCGAGCATGGCGTGGTGGTTGAGAAGACCGGGCTGTACAGCTTCTTCATCATGTTCACCATCGGTATTACCAAGGGCCGTTGGAACACCCTGGTGACCGCGCTGCAGCAGTTCAAGGACGACTACGACAAGAACCAGCCGCTGTGGCGCATCCTCCCGGAATTCGCGGCCAAGCACCCGCAATACGAGCGCGTCGGCCTGCGCGACCTGTGCCAGCAGATCCACGACACGTACAAGACGAACGACGTTGCGCGCGTGACGACCGAGATG
>DASSQC010000288.1:0-4154 GCA_035702705.1 Burkholderiaceae bacterium
GCCTTGAGGCGATCCACCCACCAGGCGGGGTGGCCATAGGCACAGGCCGGATCAACCATCACGCGCGCAAGCGCGCCGTCACGCTCGCGCAGGAAGCCACGCAGCACGGCGTTTGCAAAGCCTCGGATGCGCTGACCACCGGGCAGTGCCGCAATGGCATCCACCGCCTGGCTGACGAGGGTGTGCTCGCCGTACTTGTCGGGTGCCGCAGCAAGCAGCGTCAGGGCCAGGCACAGCAGGCTGTTCGCGGGCTCGGCCGGCGGTCGGGGTGCAGCCTGTGCCAGCAGCGCCTGGCCAAGCGCCAGATGCCGCACTCCATGCGCGGCCAGATCGTGAACCGCGCCCGGGTTGGATGACTGCTGACGCGCCTGGGCGAGCGCGTCATCAAGCGCGCGCCCGGCACGCACACCTTGCACAGCCGCCGCCGCAAGCAGCAGGCTGCGCGACAGCGGCTCGGCACGCGCGGCCGGCCGGCTGATGGTCTGTCCGGCCATCAGCCCGAGACCGCGCGCATCGGATCAGGCATGTCCTTGCGACGCGCCTTGTCCTTGCTCAGGCGCCCGTCGGCAGCCAGGATGAGGTCGGGCAGGTGTTCACCGTCGGCCGGATACTGCGCCGGTCCGATGCTCACACGCGGGAACATCGCCGTGCCTTCGTGCATGACTGGCAGCTCGATGGCCTTGCGAATCCGCTCGATCACCTGCTCGGTCTGATCCTGCCCGCCACCGTGCGTGAGCAACAGCGCAAAGCGGTCACCGTCGATCCGGCCGACCACATCGTGACCGCGCAGTGCGTCGCACATCCGTCGTGCGGAGATCGCAAGCAGTGCGTCGGCAGCATCGTGCCCTGCGGTCTCGTTGACGCGGCGAAAGCCATCGAAATCCAGCAGCAGCAGCGTCAGCGGCGACTGGGTGCGACGTGCTGCAGCCAGCGCCCGCTCGGCCAGCTCGTCGAGCAGGCGCCGATTGGCCACCAGTGTCAACGGATCGATCCGTGCCACATCCAGCGTGTCTGCATGGTGCGATGCCCAGAGCAGGGACACTCCGCACAGCAGGCTGGCCGTGAGCACCAGACCCACGAACGCCAGCCCGAGCCCGGGGATCGGCAGAGTGGCAGCGGCAGCAGCACAGCAGGCGGCCGCCAAACCATTCAACCAGCGTGGCTCGGGGCCGGCGGGCGCCGCTCGAACGAGCAGGACATGCAGACCGGCGCTGACGATCAGGCAGGCTGCCCCCAGCCACACGGCCCAATCGCTCTGCTGCACGCCCAGGCTCAGGCCACTGGCCTGCATCCACGGTGCGGCCGAGTGCATCAAGGTCTGGCGAGTCTTCTTGATGGCGGCCTGGGTGGAGGCGATGACGGCCACAGCCACCGCCGCACCGATCCCGGCAACGCCAAGCGTCTCGGGGCCGAAGGTGAAGAGGATGTGGGAGCTGGGCATGGTGTGGGTGGTGTGCGCTGTACCGGCGAAGCTGCAGGCCGGTTGGCGGACGCAGCGCGCAGATGCGAACTCAACGCACAATCAGACATCAGGAGTTTGCCATGCAGCAACGTTTATCACTTCCCACTGTTCTGATCTGCGGCGGCCTGCTGGTCACGCTGTCCATGGGCATCCGCCATGGATTCGGCCTCTTCCAGCTGCCGATGACCGGTGCGAACGGCTGGACCCGCGAGACCTTTGCGTTCGCACTCGCCCTGCAGAACCTGCTCTGGGGCGCCACCCAGCCCTTTGCCGGCATGCTGGCCGACCGCTGGGGCGCCGTGCGTGTGCTGCTGGTGGGCGTGGTGCTGTATGCGGGCGGACTGGTCGTGATGGCGCTGGCCGGCAGCGGCTGGGGCTTCTCGCTGGGGGCCGGGCTGATGATCGGCTGCGCGCTGTCGGGCACGACCTACTCGATCGTCTACGGCGTGATCGGGCGAACCGCTGCCCCGGAGAAGCGCTCGCAGGCGCTGGGCATTGCCGCAGCGGCCGGCAGCTTCGGCCAGTTCGTCATGATCCCCGTCGAACAGACGCTGATCGCAAGCTTCGGCTGGCAGCATGCCCTGCTGATCCTGGCCGCGGCGGCCTTCCTGATGGCTCCGCTTGGCGCGGGCCTGCGCGAGCCGAGGACGCAGGCCGCTTCGGGCGCCGGACAGTCGATCATGCAGGCCATTCGCGAGGCCTTCGGCAACCGCAGTTTCCAGTGGCTCATGGCCGGCTACTTCGTCTGCGGCTTCCAGGTCGTATTCATCGGCGTGCACCTGCCCAGCTACCTGAAGGACCAGGGCCTGACGCCGAACGTGGCCACCACGGCACTCGCGCTGATCGGCCTGTTCAACGTCTTCGGCACCTACACCGCAGGGCAGCTGGGCGCGCGGATGCCCAAGAAGCACATCCTGTCCTTCATCTACTTTGCACGGGCAGTGGTCATCATCCTGTTCCTGCTCGCACCGCTGACGTCTTGGAGCGTGTATCTGTTTGCCGCTGCCATGGGCCTGCTCTGGCTGAGCACGGTGCCCGTGACCAATGGCGTGATCGCGACGATCTTCGGCGTACAGTATCTGGGCATGCTGGGCGGCTTTGTGTTCTTCTCGCACCAGGTGGGCAGCTTCCTGGGCGTCTGGCTCGGGGGCCTGCTGTACGACCGCACCGGCAGCTACGACATCGTATGGATCATCACCATCGCCCTGGGCGTCTTTGCCGGTCTGGCGAATCTGCCGATTCGCGAGCAGCCGCTCGCCCGTCTTGCGCCCGCACAGCCGGCATGAAATCGGCGTCGCGCCGGGGCCAGCGCGGGGTGGCCATCGTGTCTGCCCTGCTGGTCGCCGCGCTGATCACGGTGCTGACCATCCAGTGGTTTGCAGCCCAGGCCGCGCAGGCGCAGGCCGTGGAAACGCAGCGCGCCGCCGTGCAGGCGCGCTGGCTGGTGGTGGCTGCCACCGACTGGGCGCTGATGCTGTTGCGCGAAGACGCGAACAGCATGACCGACAGCCTGCAGGAGGTCTGGGCCACCCCTCTGGCACGCACGCGCATCACGGATGCCAGCGGCAGGCTGGAGGCCTTCGTCTCGGGACGCATCGAAGATGCGCAGGGCCGCTTCAATCTGGCGGATCTCGTCAAGGGCGGCGCAATCGACGATGAAGCGGTCGCCGGCCTGCAGCGCCTGATGGTCGTGGCCCGCCTGGACGCCAGCAAGGCGGAGCGGATCGCCGAAGCCATGCTCCTCGTGACCCCGGCGCCGCCCGCCCCGCCGCAGCGCGAAGCCGGTGCCCCGCAGGCCGACAAGGACCGCACCCTGAGCGTTGCGCCGCCCGCACCGCGCATCAAGAATGTGCTGGACCTGGTGGGCAAGAACGACCTCACGGAGGGCGACCTGATCGGCCTGGAACCCTACGTCGTCGTGGTGCCGAAAAGCGCCGCGTTGGCAAAGAAGCGCACACCCATCAACGTGAACACCGCCAGTGCGCCGGCCATCGCCTCGGCCAGCGAGGAACTGGCCCGGATCGCCGAGGCCGTGGTGGCACGACGCGAGCGCATCAGCCGCTTCACAAACGTAGAGAATTTCCGCGGCAACTTCTCAAGTCTGTCGGCCATTCCGCCCGCTGAGCTGCAGGCACTCATCGACGTGCGCAGCCAATACTTCATGGCCACCGGCCGCATCGAACTCGGCCGGGTGGACATGACCCGACAGGCGTTGATCGAAAGACAACCCGACGGCTTGCGTCTGGCCAAGGTGGTGTGGGCACGCGAGCTCTAGCTGTAGCAAAGACACACAAATCTGAGGCAAAGTGTGAAGAGTGATGCTCAGCTAGCAATACGCCGGGCATAGAATCGGACGCATGTCCGACCTGATCCTGCTGCCGTCGGCGGCCACACTCGCCTCCGGCGGGTTCGCAAGCGACACCGGTGTGTGGCGGCTTGCGGCTGGCCAGGTGCAGCGGATGACCCTGGCCGCGGCGCTCAATGAGTCGCGCCGCCCCGTGGTGCTGCTGCACCCGGCCGATGCGCGGCTGGCCCAGGTCAAGGTGCCCCCCATGAACCGCGAACGCAGCCTGCGTGCTGCAGCGCTCGCGCTGGATGAGCAGCTGCTTGGCGAAAGCGGCAGCCTGCAGGTGGCACTCGGCGAACGCATTGGTGATCTGCTGCGCGTTGCGCTGGTTGACAAAGCGCTGAT
>DASSQC010000289.1:0-2901 GCA_035702705.1 Burkholderiaceae bacterium
TGGCCATGGCCGACTTGGCCTTGGCCAGCGCGTTGGAGAAGCGCTCGGCCAGTTCCACGGCAGCGTGGTCGAGTGCCGGCAGGCGGCGCCATTGCTCCTGAAGATCATCCAGATCGCGCTGGCCGATCTTTTCCGGGTCGAGCCCCCTGGCCTGCGCAATCAGGGCCTCGCGCGCGCCGATGCGGTCGGCATGGTCGATACGCTCCTGCGTGCTGCGCTGCAGGGCCTGGGCCGCGGCTTCGATCTCGCGGCCAATGCGTGCGGTGCCCGGCGCCGCATCCAGCTCGCCCACGCGGGCGACCAGGGCCGCCAGCTGGTCCAGCACGGCCTGCGGCGCCTGGTCGGCGGCCACCTTGGCCAGCTGCTGAATCTCGCCGCGCAGCTTGACCCAGCCGCGCTGGGCGTCGGTCTGGGCCGTGAGCCGGGCCTGGATCTGGGTGCGCAGGGTGTCGATGCCGGCGCGCTCCGCCTCGCTCAGGGGCAGCTTGGCGTGCAGGGCATCCAGGGCGTGGTCCGCCTCCACCAGGCGGGTGACTTCCACTTCCTCGGCGTCGCGCACGGTCTCGTACTGGCGGGTCAGTGCGGTCAGGGCCTCGGCCTTCCTCGCGGCACGCTCGAGCGCATCGAGCCGCTCGCGGGCCTGCTTGTAGACCCGGCGGTCGCGGTCCTTGAACTGCTTGGTCAGCTCTTTCAGGCCCTGCTCGGTGCTCACGGCCTCGGCGGCGTCCGGACGCAGGCTGGCCGGTGCGGTCTTGATCCACTGCAACAGCGCGCTGTCGCGCTCGGGGCCGGCAGGTACTGCCAGCAGCATGTTGAGTTCGGCGCGCTTGTTCTGCTCGGCGCTTCGGTCGGCGGCGGGCTTGCCGGTGTCCTGGGCCGACTTGCCGCCCTGCGCCGCAGCGGGCGCGACCGGCGCGCCGGGCTTCTGGGCTTCGATGCGGCCCTTCTTGAAGAAATCCCACAGGAACATGGTCGGAGTGTCCGGATAACGAGGCGGCACGCGCACGCCGGCAGGCGTGGGCCGCAGAGGCAACAGGGGAAATTCAGTCTAGCAAAGCACCTTCTGCCCGCTCTCGGACGCCGGGGGCAGGGTCGACCCCAAACCTATAATCGAATCAAACACTTACAACACCTGCTCGCCACCGCGCAGAGCACCCACCGCGCAGACGACATGAACCCCCGTTACGAGCCCAGTCAGATCGAAGCCGCCCTCCAGCACGCATGGGCCGCGCAGGACGCCTACCGCGTCACCGAGGACGCAAGCAAGCCCAAGTTCTACGCCTGCTCCATGCTGCCCTACCCCAGCGGCAAGCTGCACATGGGCCATGTGCGCAACTACACGATCAATGACGTCATGCTGCGCTACCTGCGCATGAATGGCTACAACGTGCTCATGCCCATGGGCTGGGACGCCTTCGGCCTGCCGGCCGAGAACGCCGCGATCGATCGCAAGGTGGCGCCGGCCGACTGGACCTACGCCAACATTGCCGACATGAAGAGCCAGATGCAGCCCCTGGGCCTGGCCTTCGACTGGAGCCGTGAGCTCGCCACCTGCAAGCCCGAGTACTACAAGTGGAACCAGTGGCTGTTCCTCAAGATGCTCGAGAAGGGTGTGGCCTACCGCAAGACCCAGATCGTGAACTGGGACCCGATCGACCAGACCGTACTGGCCAACGAGCAGGTGATCGACGGCCGTGGCTGGCGTTCTGGCGCGGTGGTGGAAAAGCGCGAGATCCCCGGCTACTACCTGGGCATCACCCAGTACGCCGAGGAACTGCTCTCGGCCGTGACCGACGAGTCCGACCCCAACTACCTCAAGGGCTGGCCCGACCAGGTGCGGGCCATGCAGGCCAACTGGATCGGCAAGAGCACGGGCGTGCGCTTTGCCTTCCCGCACGAGATCAAGGACGCCGAAGGCCAGCTGATCGGCGAGGGCAAGATGTATGTCTTCACCACGCGTGCAGACACCATCATGGGCGTGACCTTCGTGGCCGTGGCGCCCGAGCACCCGCTGGCCGTGCGCGCGGGCCAGCTGATCCCCGCGCTGGCCGCCAGGATCGAGGCGCTCAAGCAGGGCGGCACCACCGAGGCCGAGCTCGCCACCAAGGACAAGGAAGGCGTGGCCACCGGCCTGTTCGTCAAGCACCCGCTGACCGGCGAGAAGGTCGAGGTCTGGGTGGGCAATTACGTGCTCATGACCTACGGCGACGGTGCCGTGATGGGCGTGCCGGGCCATGACGAGCGCGACTTTGCCTTTGCCCTGAAATACGGCCTGCCCATCAAGCAGGTGGTGGATGTGAAGGCTCAGGCCTACGACGTGCGCGCCTGGCAGGAGTGGTACGGCGACAAGGAGCACGGCGTCTGCGTGAACTCCGGCAAGTACGACGGTCTGGCCTACGGCGCCGCCGTCGATGCCGTGGCCGCTGATCTGAAGGCCCTGGGCCTGGGCGACAAGAAGGTGACCTTCCGCCTGCGCGACTGGGGCATCAGCCGCCAGCGCTACTGGGGCACGCCCATCCCCATCATCCACTGCCCGGAGCATGGCGCGGTACCCGTGCCCGAGAAGGATCTGCCGGTGGTGCTGCCCGAGGACTGCCTGCCCGATGGCAGCGGCAACCCGCTGAACAAGCGCGAGGACTTCCTCAAGGCCGCCTGCCCGATCTGCGGCAAGGACAGCCGCCGCGAGACCGACACCATGGACACCTTCGTGGACAGCGCCTGGTACTTCATGCGCTACGCCTGCCCCGATGCCACCACCATGGTCGACGAGCGCAACGACTACTGGATGCCGATGGACCAGTACATCGGCGGCATCGAGCACGCCGTGCTGCACCTGCTCTATGCGCGCTTCTGGACCAAGGTCATGCGCGACATGAAGCTGCTCAAGTACAGCGAGCCCTT
>DASSQC010000290.1:0-9842 GCA_035702705.1 Burkholderiaceae bacterium
AAGCGCGTGAACTCGGCATTGGCGGTGGCCACGAAACCGGCCACGTCTGCGCGGTAGTAATTGAAGTTGAGCTGCGGCTCGCGCCAGTAGGCGGGCTGCACCGGGGCCAGCGGGTCCTGCAGGGTCTGGAACTGCTGCACGCGGGCGCTCACGTTCCACCAGGGGCGCGTGTAGCTCAGGAAGCCTTCGCGCGGCAGGAACAGGGTGTTGATGTTGCCCACGTTGCGGGCCACGTCAGCGAAATACTGGTCGTCCGACACCTTCTGGTAGCGCCAGCCGCCGCGCCATTCGCGGCTGAATTCGGGCTGCCAGCTGTGCTCGGCATCCACCAGCCAGCGCTCGCGGCCCAGCTGCTCGTCGCGCGGCAGCCATTCGGTGCGTACCGTGCCCGCGAACGAGGGTTCGAGGTAGCGCGCCAGTCCGCCCAGCAGCACGCCGCGCCGGGTCATGAGCCGCGGCTCGAAGGTGAAGTCGCGGTTCGGGGCAATGTTCCAGTAGATCGGCAGGGTCACGTCCAGACCGGTGCGCGTGGTGATGCCCAGCGAGGGCGGCAGGAAGCCGCTGGCGCGTTCGTCATCCACCGGAAAGGGCATGTAGGGCACGGCCAGGATGGGCGTGCCCTTGAAGTAGAGCCTGGCACCGCGCGCGTCGCCCTCGCCCTCGATCTGGTCGATGGTGATCTCGCGCGCCTTGAGCACCCAGGAGTCGTCGCCGGGGCGACAGGTGGTGTATTCGGCGCCGAACATGCGCGTGACCTGCTGGGCCAGCAGTTCGATGCGATCGGCCTTGCCGCGCCCGCCGATGCGGCCGTAGGTGATCTGCGGCTGCTCGACCACGCCCGTATTGGCCAGCAGCTCGAGCTGGGCGCGCGGTGTGAGCAGGGTGTCCTTGCCCTCGGGCGAGATCCGCTCGATCTTTGCCGGGCTGCCGCTGATGATCACCTGATCAGGCACGACGAGGTAGTCGATCAGATCCGCGCTGAGCACCAGGTCGTTGCGCGACAGCCGGGCGTCGCCGCTCAGGCGCAGGTTGAAGTCCAGGCGCCCCGTGATCTCGCGACCCTCGACCACCATGGGCGCGTTCGGATCCTGCTTGCGCGCGGCAGACTTGTTGCGTGGAGGCTTGCCCGGCTTGCCGGGGCTGACCTCACGCACGCCCTGGGCAATGTCCGGCGCGCGGGTACCCGCGGCCAGCACGGGGCTCAACAAACTCTGCGCGTGCACGGCATGCGCCGCCAGCCAGAAGCCGCCGACCGCAGCCAGCACGCGCGCGAGATGCGTGCGACGGGGCAGCGAGGATGCGGGCAGCTTGCGGGGGCTGGAGGAGGAGCGTGGCACGAAGACGAGTGCGGTGGCGAATCGGTCAGGGCGCGTGCAGCGGCACGGTGAATCGGTTTGCCCGGCAGGCAGCGCTGCTGCTGCGCAAGGCGCTGACAGCCCCTTGCACCACGCGGCACCGCACGGCGCCAGACCGCCGGAAATGGCCCCGTATCATAGTCGGCCATGTCCACCCCAATTGCCTCTGGCGCGAGCGCATCCGCCGCTGCCGCAACCCACCCAGACCCTCGCCTGCCACTGGTACAGGCGTTCGTGCAGAGCCATGCCTCCACCTACGGCCTGCGCGCCGAGACGCTGGCACCCGCGTCGGCCGACGCCTCGTTCCGCCGCTACTTCCGGGTGCAGGGTGCGGAGGCGAGCTACATCGTCATGGATGCGCCGCCCAGCCATGAGGACTGCAAGCCCTTCATCCACGTGGCGCAGCTGTTCGGCGCCACCGGCATCCAGGTGCCGCGCGTGCTGGAGCAGGATCTGGCCGGCGGCTTTCTGCTGCTGACCGACCTGGGCAGCCAGACCTATCTGAACGCACTGCGCGCCGACGCGGCGCCGGCTCACGCGCTGTATCTCGATGCGCTGGGCGCGCTGGTGCAGCTGCAGCGCGGCACCGTGGCCGGCAGCCTGCCGCCCTATGACGCCGAGCGCCTGAAGCGGGAGATGATGCTGTTTCCGGAGTGGTACCTGGACCGCCACCTGGGCAAGCCGGCCACGGCCGAGCAGATGAAGACGATCGAGAGCGCCTTCGACACCATCCTCAAGGTGAATCTGGCCGAGCCGCAGGTCTATGTGCACCGCGACTACCACTCCCGCAATCTCATGCGCACCGCTGAACACAATCCCGGTGTGCTGGACTTCCAGGACGCCGTCATCGGCCCGATGAGCTACGACCTCGTGAGCCTGCTGCGCGACGCCTACATCGAGTGGCCCGAGGAGCAGCAGCTGGACTGGGCCGTGCGCTTCTGGGAGCGCGCCCGTGCGGCCGGTCTGCCGGTGCGCGAGGACTTCGGCGACTTCTGGCGTGACTTCGAGATCATGGGCCTGCAGCGCCACCTCAAGGTGCTCGGCATCTTTGCCCGTCTGCATCACCGCGACGGCAAGGACGGCTACCTCAAGGACATTCCGCTGGTGAGCAAGTACGCCCGTGCGGTCATGGAGCGCTACCGCATCTTCCTGCCGCTCTTGAAGATCCTCGACGAGGCCGAGGGTCATGCGCGGCCGACCGGCTACACCTTCTGAAGGGCATGCAATGAAGGCGATGATTCTGGCCGCCGGCCGCGGGGAACGCATGAAGCCCCTGTCCGACTTCGCCCCCAAGCCCATGCTGTCGGTGGCCGGCAAGCCGCTGATCCGCTGGCAGCTCGACCGGCTGGTGGCCAGCGGCATCACGGAGATCGTGATCAATCACGCCTGGCTGGGTGATCACATCGAACATGCCCTGGGCAATGGTGAGGGCTTCGGTTGCAGCATCAAGTACAGCCGCGAGGCCCAGGCCCTGGAAACCGCCGGCGGCATTGCCTATGCACTCGACTGGCTGGACGACGGTCCCTTTGTCGTGGTCAGCGGCGACATCTACACCGAATACAACTACCGCACGCTGTTCAGCGTCGCCGACGAGATTGCCGCGGGCAAGGCCGATGCACACCTCGTGCTCGTACCCAACCCGGACTTCCACCCGGAAGGCGACATGGGGCTGGATGGCGGGCTGATCCAGCCAGACGCTTCGCCGCGCCACACCTACGGCAACATCGCCGTGTTCAACCCCGCGCTGTTTCGCGACTTGCCCAAGGGCGAGAAGAAGAAGCTGTTTCCCTGGCTGTACGACTTTGCCCGCGCCGGCCGCGTGACCGGCGAGCTGTTCGACGGCACCTGGGACAACATCGGTACGCCAGAGCAGCTCAACGCACTCGATGCCCGGCTGAACCGGCCCCGGCAGATCCATTGACAAGGACCATGCCGCCAAGAGGCGCATGGATGCTCGTTTACGACTTTTTCGGCCACAGGACGGTCTGGGCTCAACAGGCCGAAGAAGTCCGCCAAGAAAGCGGAAAGTCGATTTCTTGCTGTCTGGCTTCATTCGTTTTCAGCCATATGGATCTCTGATTCCGACTAGGCGCCGAGTCCGATCTGCGGCGCCCGGCGCACGGCAGTGGCACCTAAACTGCCGCCATGGACCTGAGCAACCCCACCCAGCACATTGCCGTCTACCAACGCCGCCGCGCCGCTCTTCTGGCGCAGATGCAGGCGGCGGGCGGTGGCATCGCCGTCATCGAAACCGCGCCCGAGTTGCACCGCAATGCCGACAGCGAGTTCCCCTACCGCTTCGACAGCAACTTCTATTACCTGACCGGCTTCTCCGAGCCCGGCGCCGCCCTGGTGCTGATTGCAGGCGCGGGCTCCGCAACGGCCGCGCAGAGCATCCTGTTCTGCCGCGAGAAGAACGAGGAACGCGAAATCTGGGACGGCTACCGCTACGGACCGGCCGCCGCGCGCGAGCTCTTCGGCTTCACCGCAGCGCACGACATCGACAGCTTCGAGACCAAGCTCAAGGAGCTCATGGCCAATCAGCCCACGGTCTGGGCCCTGATGGGCGCGGGTCTGGATGCACGCATTGCCAAGAGCGTCGAGCACCTGCGCGAGCGCAGCCGCAGCGGCCAACTTGCGCCGACCAGCGTGCGCGATCTTGCCCCCCTGCTCGGTGAAATGCGCCTGATCAAGGACGCCCACGAGCTGGCCATCATGCGCGAGGCGGGCCGCATCTCCGCGGCCGCGCATGTGCGCGCCATGCGCGCCTGCAAGCCCGGCCTGCGCGAATACCACCTGGAAGCCGAGCTGCTCTATGAATTCCGGCGCCAGGGCGCGGAAAGCCCGGCCTACACCAGCATCGTCGGCACGGGCGCCAACAGCTGCATCCTGCACTACCGCGCCGGCAACACCGAAATCAGGAACGGCGACGTGGTGCTGATCGATGCAGGCTGCGAGCTGCACGGCTATGCCAGCGACATCACGCGCACCTTCCCGGCCAACGGCAAGTTCAGCGGCGAGCAACGCGCCATCTACGAACTCGTGCTGGCCGCACAGGAAGCATCGATTGCCGCCGTGCGCAGCGGCCGCCGCTTCTCGGACTATCACGAGGCCTCCGTCCGCACCCTGACCGACGGGCTCATCCAGCTCAAGCTGCTGGAAGGAACGGTGGATGGCGCGATCGAGTCGCTGGCCTATCGCCGCTTCTACATGCACGGCGCCGGGCACTGGCTGGGCCTGGACGTGCATGACGCGGGCGAATACATGGACATCAATGCGCCCTACAACGCCGAGGCCCCCGAATCGAAGCGTCGCGCCCGCCGTCTGCTGGTGCCGGGCATGGTGGTCACCGTCGAGCCCGGCCTCTACATCCGTCCGGCCAAGGACATCCCTGAGGGCTTCTGGAATATTGGCGTGCGCATCGAAGATGACATCGTCGTCACCGAGACCGGCCACGAAAACCTCACGCGCGGCGTGCCCGTTGCGGTCGCCGAGATCGAGGCACTGATGCGCGGCTGAGCAGGCACGTCGCGCCATGCGGCGCGATTCGAATTGCTCATTTTTTAGGCAACCGGGTGGTATAGTTCGCGCCTTCCCGCCCGGTACCAATCCCCCTTCCGCCCCCCTGTCTGCGCCATGCGCATCGGCCCGCATTTGCTGCCCAACAACGTGTTCGTCGCGCCCATGGCCGGCGTCACGGATCGGCCGTTCCGCCAGTTGTGCAAGCAGCTGGGTGCGGGCTACGCCGTCAGCGAGATGGCGGCGAGCAACCCCAGGCTCTGGGCCACCGACAAGACCACGCGCCGCCTGAATCACGCGGGCGAGATTGCGCCGGTTGCGGTGCAGATTGCCGGCAGCGATCCGGCCATGCTCGCCGAAGCGGCAAAGTTCAATGTGGACAAGGGCGCAGCCATCATCGACATCAACATGGGCTGCCCGGCCAAGAAGGTCTGCAACGTGGCCTGCGGCAGCGCTCTGCTGCGTGACGAGCCGCTGGTGGCCCGCCTGCTGGAGGCCGTGGTGCGCGCCGTGGACGTGCCCGTGACGCTCAAGTTCCGCACCGGCTGGGACCGCAGCCACCGCAACGCCCTGACCATTGCCCGCATGGCGCAGGAGGCCGGCATTGCCATGCTGACCCTGCACGGCCGCACGCGGGCCGATCTCTACACCGGGCAGGCCGAGTACGAGACCATTGCGGCTGTGAAGGCTGCCGTGTCGATCCCGGTCGTGGCCAATGGCGACATCGACTCGCCGCAGAAGGCGAAGCAGGTCCTCGCGCTCACCGGGGCCGACGCCGTGATGATCGGCCGCGCCGGCCAGGGCCGCCCCTGGATCTACGGCCAGGTTGCGCACTACCTCGCCACCGGGGAGCTGAAGCCCGACCCGAAGCCTTCGGCGATCAAGCCCATCCTGCTCGAACACCTGGAGGCGCACTACGCCTTCTACGGCGAGTTCATGGGTGTGCGCACTGCGCGCAAGCACATCGGCTGGTACACCGAAGGCCTGATCGGGAGCGACGCCTTCTGGCAGCGCCTCACACCCATTGAAGACACGCAGGCCCAGTGGCAGGCCGTATCTGACTACTTTGACGAGCTCATTGCAGACGGCGATGAGCTTCGCTATTCGATTCAACACGCTGCATGAGCCAACCCCCCTCCATCGAGGACTGCGTACGCCGCAACCTCGACAAGTTCTTTCGTGACCTCGACGGCGAAGACGTCAGCAACGTCTACGACATGGTGATCCGCGCCGCGGAGAAACCCATGCTCGAGGTGGTCATGGACCGCGCCGGCGGCAACCAGAGCCTGGCTGCGCAGATGCTGGGCATCAACCGCAACACCCTGCGCAAGAAGCTCACGGATCACGGCCTGCTCTGATGCGCCCCACCGCCACCCTGCCGGATCTCACCCAGATCGATGCGCTCACCGAGCGGCTCGATGCGATCTCTCGCCGCTATGCCGAGCACTTCGGCTTTGAGCGCAGCGACAGCTGGTACCTGCTCAAGCTGCAGGAGGAACTGGGCGAGCTGACCCAGGCGGCACTCAAGATGCAGGGCCAGGCGCGCACCAGCGGCCAGAGTGCCGATGCGCTGCGCACCACCTTCGAGAACGAGTTCGCCGACGTGCTCGGCCAGCTGTTGCTGCTGGGCAGACACCATGGCATTGATGTGGCCGCCGCCCTGCAGCGCAAGTGGCTCAAGTGGGCGGACCGGCATGAGCGCCACGGCAGTTTCCGCCTGGAGACGGAGCGCCTGATCGTCCGCAGCTTCAAGCTCGACGACGTGGACGCGCTGCATGCCTACCGCAACGACCCGGGCGTCGCGCGCTACCAGAGCTGGAGCCTGCCCTACAGCCGCGCCAATGCCGCCCAGCTGGTCGCCGACATGTTCGAGCTCCACGAGCCGCTGCGCGGCCAGTGGAGCCAGTTTGCCGTCGAGCGCAAGGATGCACCCGGATTGATTGGCGATGTGGCCGTGAACCTGGACGCCGAAGGCGACACGGCCGAGATCGGCTTCACCTTCGCGCGCGAGCACCATGGCCTGGGCTACGCCCGCGAGGCGGTACGGGCCCTGCTGGGCGAGCTCTTCGGTGCGCTGGATCTGCGCCGTGCCATTGCCATCATCGACGAGCGCAACGTGCCTGCACTCAATCTGCTCGAGGCCCTGGGCTGGCGCCGCGAAGCGCATTTCCGCGGCAGCTGGCCGCGCGAAGACGGCCAGTGGGCCGACGAACTGCAGTACGCGCTGCTGCGCAGCGAATATCTCGAACAACTCTGACGCTTTTCACAACCATCCTGGAACCGACCGCATGACCATCCAGACTGCCCTGCTCTCCGTCTCCGACAAGACCGGCGTGCTCGACTTTGCCCGCGCCCTGCACGGCCTGGGCGTGAAGCTCATCTCCACGGGCGGCACCGCCAAGCTGCTGGCCGACAACGGCCTGCCGGTGACCGAGATCAGCCAGCACACCGGCTTTCCGGAAATGCTCGACGGCCGCGTCAAGACCCTGCACCCGACGGTGCACGGTGGCCTGCTGGCACGCCGCGACCTGCCCGCGCACATGGATACCATCAAGGCACACGGCATTCCTACCATCGATCTCGTGGTGGTCAACCTGTATCCCTTCGAGGCCACGATCAGCAAGCCGGGCGTGACGTTCGAGGACGCGATCGAGAACATCGACATCGGCGGACCGGCCATGCTGCGCTCCTCGGCCAAGAACCATCACGGCGTGACTGTGGTGATCGACCCGGCCGACTACGCGACCGTGCTTGAGGAGATGAAGGCAAACGCCGGCGCCACCACCTACGCTACGCGCCTGGCCCTGGCCAAGAAGGTGTTTGCCCACACCGCGCGCTACGACGGCATGATCGCCAACTTCCTCACACGCCTCTCGAATGACGGCAGCACGGACAATGCACGCGCGTACCCGGACGTGCTCACCGTGCAGTTCAAGAAGGTGCAGGACATGCGCTACGGCGAGAACCCGCATCAGAGCGCGGCCTTCTATGAAGACGTGCTGACCGCCGGTGTGCCCAAGGGCCTGCTGGCCGGCTACACCCAGCTGCAGGGCAAGGAGCTGTCCTACAACAATATCGCCGACGCCGATGCTGCGTGGGAATGCGTGCGCCAGTTCACCGAAGAGCCGGCCTGCGTCATCATCAAGCACGCCAACCCCTGCGGCGTGGCCATTGCCGACAGCCCCCTGGCCGCCTATCAGAAGGCCTTCAAGACCGACACCACCAGCGCCTTCGGCGGCATCATCGCCTTCAACCGCACGGTGGACGCCGCCTGCGCCGAGGCCGTGAGCAAGCAGTTTGCCGAGGTCATCATCGCCCCGGCCTTCGATGATGCCGCGCGCGCCGTGTTTGCCGCCAAGCAGAACCTGCGCCTCATGACCGTGAGCCTGGGCGACGGCCAGAACCCGCTGGACATCAAGCGCGTGGGCGGCGGCATCCTGGCCCAGTCGCCGGACACCCGCACCATGAGCGAGGCCGAGCTCAAGGTCGTGACCACGCTGGCGCCGACCAAGGATCAGCTGCGCGACCTGCTCTTTGCCTGGCGCGTGGCCAAGTTCGTCAAGAGCAATGCCATCGTCTTCTGCAAGGACGGCATGACCGTGGGCGTGGGTGCGGGCCAGATGAGCCGCGTGGACAGCGCCCGCATCGCCGCCATCAAGGCCGCCAATGCGGGCCTGGAGATCAAGGGCAGCGTGGTGGCCTCAGACGCCTTCTTCCCCTTCCGTGACGGTCTGGACGTGCTGGCGGACGCCGGCGCCGTGGCCGTGATCCAGCCTGGCGGGTCGATGCGCGACGAGGAAGTGATTGCGGCCGCGAACGAACGCGGTGTGGCGATGGTGCTCACGGGCGTGCGGCACTTCCGGCACTGATCAGCGGGCAGAGCAAGCAGCATGAGCAAGCGCCGCTGGCCAGGCCTGCGTGCCGCGCAACCGGTCGCCGAGACCTCGGTCGAGGTTCGCGACACCGTCACGCAGCGCCTGACCATCGGCTTCACGGCCTGCCTGCTGCTGCTCCTGATCCTGAGCGCGACCAGCTACTGGCTGCTGCGGCAGGTGATTGACGAGCAGCGGGCCTCGGCCACCGTCATCAGCGTGGCCGCCAAGCAGGTGACCTATGCCAGTCGCGTGGCGCTGTTCGGCCTGGACTACAGCGTTGCGCCGACCGACGCCACGCGCGAGCTGCTGCTCAATTCGATCAACGAGATGGAATACGCCCACCTCTCGCTGGTCGACTCGAACCACCCCAGCCGCTTCACGAGCAAGCTCAGCCCGGCCCTGCGCGCCATCTACTTCGACAAGCCATTTGAACTGGACGCCTCGCTGCGCAGGTTCGTGGCCGACGCACGCGAGCTGGCTGAATATCCGGATCGCGATCTGATTGCCTATCGCCTGCGCGATGACGCGACTGAACATCTGGCAGTACGGCTGGAACGCGCCGTGGCGCAGTACACGGCCGAGGCGGAGCAGCGGGTGGACCGCATGGCCCTGGCGGCGGGCCTGAATCTGGCGGCCGTTCTGGTCACGCTGGTCTTCGAAGCTTTCGTGATCTTCCGCCCGATGCTGCGCTACGTGCAGAACGCCGTGCACCGCCTGGTGCGCTGGGCTACGCAGGATGCGTTGACCGGGCTGCTGAATCGCCGCGGCTTCTTCGATGAATGCCGGCGTCTGCTCGCGCGGGCCAGCGTCCAGCAACCGGTATGTGTCGTTCTGCTGGACATGGACCACTTCAAGCAGATCAATGACCGTCACGGACATGCGGCTGGCGATCGTGTGATCACACAGGTCGGCGCCGTCATTCGCCAAGCCCTGCCGGAAGGCGCAGTGGCTGCACGCATCGGCGGCGAGGAGCTCTGCGTGGCATGGCTGGAGCCCGGCCCCGGGGCGGGCTCTGCCTTGGCACAGCGCCTGTACGACCGTCTTTCCGGCATGAATGTGCCGCTTGAGGGCAACGCCCAGAGCGCATCGCTGG
>DASSQC010000291.1:0-5459 GCA_035702705.1 Burkholderiaceae bacterium
CGGCGTCCACCCGGCTGCGGATCTCCTCGACCGCGCCCACGCCGTTGACCTTGCGGTACTGCGGGGCGCCAGCGGCACCGCTTTGCGCCCACTGGCCGTAGTAGCCAAGCAGCACCTCGGTCTGGTCGTGATAGACCTGGAGCCGCTTCTTGACGGTTTCTTCGCGGTCGTCATCGCGCTGCACGAGGTCCTCGCCGGTCACGTCGTCCTTGCCGGCCACCTTGGGCGGGTTGTGCTTGACGTGGTAGGTGCGGCCTGAGGCAGGATGCACGCGGCGCCCGCTCATGCGCTCGACGATCTCGCTGTCCGGCACATCGATCTCCAGCACGTAGTCGATGGCCACGCCCGCAGCCTTCATGGCATCGGCCTGGGGAATGGTGCGCGGGAAGCCGTCGAACAGATACCCCGCAGCGCAATCGGGCTGAGCAAGACGCTCCTTGACGAGGTTGATGATGATGTCATCGGACACCAGCCCGCCGGAATCCATCACTTTCTTGGCCTCAATACCCAGCGGGGTGCCCGCCTTGACGGCGGCGCGCAGCATGTCACCTGTGGAGATCTGCGGACTGCCGAACTTCTCCTTGATGTAGCTGGCCTGTGTGCCCTTGCCGGCGCCAGGCGCGCCCAGAAGAATCAATCGCATGTGAAGAGCGTCCCAGTTTTGTGTTCTAGTCGTGGCGCGAAACCGGCGTCGATCGGCACGGTGGTCGAGCCGCTCCCCAAGCGCCTGGCCTCGCCTTCCGGTGCTAACCGGTCGAAATTAACCGAGCGCTTGGAGCTTGGTCAAATGGGCGCGCACGCGGTGAACCCTGCGCAACCCATAGAAAAGCAAGGGGCGCTTACGCGCCCCTTACTCGGTCGATGTCCGGGCCCGAGAACCCGGATCACGCGCCGCTCAGCGCACCGTCACCCACCACGAGCGCATGTAGTTGTCCGCGGCATGTACGGCGTCCACATTGCTGCGCATCGCCCAGGGAATCATCTGGCGGTGCAGCACGACGTGATGGAACTCCTCGTTGTGCATGCGCAGCGCGGAACGGATGATGTCCGTGCGCTTCTTGACATCGGGCTCGACAGCCGCGGCATCAATCAGTGCATCAAGCTTCGGGTTCACGTAGCGACCGTAGTTGTAGAAGCCCTGTTGCGTCTTCTCGTCACGGCTGTGCATGACCGGTCCCATCGTGACCTGGGCGTCAGTGATGGCGCCGCCCCAGCCAAGCATGTAGAAGCTCGTGTCTGCGCGTTCGAGCTTGGGGAAGTAGGTGGTGCGCGGCATGGTGGTCAGCTTCACCTTCACGCCGATGCGCGCGAGCATGCCGACCACAGCCTGGCAGATCTCCTCGTCGTTGATGTAGCGGTTGTTCGGGCAATCCATGCCGAGCTCGAAGCCATTCGGGTAGCCGGCATCTGCCAGCAGCTTCTTGGCAGCTTCCACGTTCACACCCGGCCGCTCGCGGTCGAGCTCGGGGGCCAGGCAGGCCAGCGGCGAGGGCGTCATGCACCAGACCACCTGGGCCTGATCACGCATGATGCGCTTCTTGATGGCTTCAGCATCGATGGCGCGATGAAACGCTTCGCGCACGCGGCGATCCTTGAAGGGGTTCTTGCCCTTGACGTCGCTGTACAGCAGCTCGTCACGGTTCTGGTCAAAGCCCAGGAAGATCACGCGGTTTTCCATGCCGAAGAGGCTCTTGGTCGGGCCGCCCGGCTGGTTCAGCCGCTGGACGTCCTGGGGTGCGGGGTCCAGCACGAGATCGATCTCACCGGAGAGCAACGCGGCGGTGCGGGTCGCGTCGGCACGGATGGGGGTGTAGACCACCTCGGTCACATTGCCCTTGGTGGGCCGCCAGTAGTTCGGGTTGCGCACCATGACCGTGCGCACATCCGGCTCACGGCTCTTGAGCATGAAGGGGCCAGTGCCATTGGCATTGCGAGACGCAAAGGTCTCCTCCTTGTCCTTGAAGGACAGGGGGCGCTCGACCTTGTTCTTCTCGGCCCAGGCCTTGTTCATGATGAAGATTGTGCTGGCGTGCTCGAGGAAGATTGGATTGGGCTTGTCCATCTTGAACTCGACCGTCAGGTTGTCGATTTTGCGCGGTGTGCCCATCGCGCGCGCGTAAGGCGCGATCTGGCTGTTCGGATGGGCAGCGCGCTGATAGCTGAACACGACGTCGTCGGCCGTCATTGTCGAGCCGTCGTGGAACTTGATGTTCGGACGCAGCTTGAAGCGCCAGGTCACGGCGTCGATCTGCTGCCAGCTCTCCGCCAGCTCCGGCACCTTCTCGAGTTTCTCATTGCGGCCAACGAGGTACTCGTAGATGTGGTTGTTGATCGCATTGGTCAGACCCTCGTTTTGCGAGTACGGGTCCATGGTTTGCGGGTCGCCCTGGCTGGCCCAGCGCAGGGTCTTGGCTTGCACTGCCGTGCCGAGCATCGCGGCCGCCAGCAGCGCACCGAGCAGAACTCTTTTCATGGAAGAACTCCCCTCTCTTCAGGAAAGTCGCGAGGCTACCCAACTGACGCAGGGCTGCCAAGCGATTCGGACTCGATGCACACGACGGCAGCCGCGTTTGTAGCCAGGCGGCTCCACCCTGCGCGGGTTTACCCGAGCAGCGCTCGCACGCGTGCGAGATCTTCCGGCGTGTCCACCCCGGCGGGCGGTGCGTCGGGCAGCACGTGAACGGCAATGCGTTCGCCGTGCCACTGCGCACGCAGCTGCTCGAGCTTTTCGAACGGCTCGATCGGTGCTTCGGTCAGCCTGGGAAATCGCCGCAGAAAGCCGGCGCGGTAGGCATAAAGCCCCACATGGCGCAGCACGGCCGGCGAGCCCGGTGGCAAGGTGCCAGCAAAGGGATAGCTTTCGCGCCCCCAAGGAATCGGTGCACGTGAAAACAGCATCGCGCGGCCTGCTGCGTCACAGACCACCTTCACCACGTTCGGGTTGAATATTTCCGACGCATCGGCAATGGGGTGCGCGCACGTCGCAATCGTGCAGTCCGGCTGCTCATCCAGCGTTCTGGCAACACAACCGATCAATTCGGGCGGCAGCAGGGGCTCATCACCCTGCACGTTGACCACGATCTGATCATCTGGCAATCCAAGGCGGTCCACGACCTCGGCCAGACGGTCGGTGCCGGTCGGGTGCTCGGCCGAGGTCAGCATCGACGCAAAACCATGTGCCGCACATGCATCCACCACAGCCTGGGCATCGGTGGCGACCCAGCAGGCCTGCGCTCCGCTGCGCTGCGCAAGCCGCGCGACATGCACGACCATCGGTGCGTCACCGATCAGCGCGAGCGGCTTGTTGGGCAGACGAGTCGAGGCCAGCCGCGCGGGCACGACAACGACAAACGGACTCATGTCTTGGCGACTTCACCCGCATCCGGTGCAGCATCCAGAGGCCGCGCCTCCGAAACCAGCATGCAGGGGATGCCGTCGCGAATCGGAAAGGCCAGTTTGGCCTGCACCGAGATCAGTTCGCCCGCATCACGATCCAATACGAGCCGGCCCTTGGTCACCGGGCAGACGAGCACATCAAGCAGCTTGGGATCCACCGATCCGCTCCACAATGAGTTCCAGGAGTTCCGATTCTAGGTGCGGCACGGCGCATGCCACCCACAGACGGGGATCGTTGATGCGCTCTGCCTTCACGGCATCCTTCTCTGTAATCACGATCGGACCCTCGAGGCCGCGTGCCCAGTCCATCTGCAACCAGTCGAAATGATCCGGCAGCTCATGGCTCAAAGCCGCGACGCTCAGCCCCATCCGCTCCAGGCTGGCGCGGAACTGGGCGGGATGCCCGATGCCCGCGGCCGCAGTGACGTGGGGATGCCGCCGGACGAAGGCGGGGGCCGGCAGCTCCTCGCGGGTCGCCAGATGGCGAAAGGTGTCGATCTGCAGATTCAGCCTGAATTGCGGAGCCGCCAGGTGCGCCAAGGGCGCCACATCACGCAAGACGATGGCGCTGACACGACGCAGGCGGGAGGGAGGCTCACGCAGCGGACCGGCCGGAATCAGCCAGCCGTTGCCGAATCCGCGGCTGTCCACCACTGCAAGTTCCACTTCGCGGTGCAGCGCGAGGTGCTGCAGGCCATCATCCGCCAGCAGGACATCGACCTTCGGATGCGCCTGCAGCAAGGCGCTGGCCGCCGCGGCGCGGCGTCTGCCGATCCAGACAGGGACACCCGTCTTGCGGGCGAGAAGTACAGGTTCGTCCCCTGCCAGCCGGGTGTCGCTGCCAGCATGGACCTCGGCGATGTCCGCCTTGGCACCGTAGCCGCGCGACACGATGCCCGGCTTGAATCCGCGCGCCTGGAGCCCCTTCACAAGCGCCTGCAGCGTGGGCGTCTTGCCGGTGCCACCGACAAAAATGCCACCAACCACGATCACCGGCACAGACGCACGCTCTGAGCGCAGCACGCCCAGGGCGTAGGCCTGTCTGCGAAGTGCCCCAAGCGCGCCGTGCAGCGCGGCGAGAGGCAGCATCAACCAGGCACGCAGGCCGCGGACCAGCCACCAACTCGGAAACTGGTGTGTCATGCCCGTCTGCGTCGGCCTACTGGCTGGCTGGCGCGGCCTCGCGCTGTGTGGCAAACGCCAGCCTCGCAATGCCTGCCATGCGTGCGGCTTCCATGACGTTCACCACGGACTGATGACTTGCAGCGGCATCGGCATTGATGATGAGTACGGGATCCTTGCGGTCGGCCGCGGCCTGCTGCAGTGCCTGGGCCAACACGCTCACGTCGCGAAACGGCACAGGTACGCGATCGATGGCGTAGCGTCCATCGGCCGAGACGGCGACCTGGATCTCGCGCGGCCGCTGCTCAGTGCTCTGGCCCTGGGCGCCCGGCAATGTGATGCGCAATTCCGCAAAACGGGTAAAGGTGGTCGACAGCATCAGGAAGATGATGATGACCAGGAGCACGTCAATCAGCGGTACAAGGTTGATTTCGGGCTCTTCGTCCCGCCCGCGCCGGAAATTCACTGCCGCGCTCCGTGGATCACGTCGACCAGCTTGAGTGCGTCCTGCTCCATCTCGACCACGAAGTCATCGACCCGGCCGCGGAAGTAGCGGTGGGCAATCAACGCCGGAATAGCGATCAGGATCCCGAAACCCGTGTTGTAAAGCGCGACTGAGATTCCATGCGCCAGCTGCTCCACATTGGCCACGCCTCCCGGCCCGCCGGACGCCCCGAAAATCTCGATCATGCCCACCACCGTGCCGAACAGCCCCAGGAGCGGCGCGGCCGACGCGATCGTGCCGATCGCATTGAGGAATCGCGAAAGCTCGTGTGCCACACCACGGCCCACGTCCTCGATAGCGGATTTCGTGACCTCGCGGGGTGCATTTGCGTTGCGCAGCCCCGCGGCAAGGATGCGCCCCATCGGCGAATTGCCCTCGAGGCGCTTCAGTACGTCCTTGGTAACTTGCCCGCCCAGTTGGAGCTTGATCACATCAT
>DASSQC010000292.1:0-3558 GCA_035702705.1 Burkholderiaceae bacterium
AGGGCTACAAGATGCGGTAAATCTGCATCTTGTAGCCCTCCGGGGGTTGATCGACGGTGAGCCCGGGGTTTCGGCGAGCAATGCTCGCCGCCGGGCACACGACGAGCGCTTGCAAGCGCGAGGCTCCTCCCCCTTGCCCCCCACTGGGGGGTAGAAACAGCGCAAGAATGAACGCCCGCACACAGCGGGCGTTTTTACGTGAAGCCCAAAACGTAGACCCAGCATCCATGCGCCTCTCCAAGGCAAAATGCCTGAAAAGCCGCATGGGACAAGCGGAAAGCCCTTCTGAATGACCCACCAAAGCACGCCGATTGCCGCCATTGCCACCGCCCCCGGGCGCGGCGGCATTGGGGTGGTGCGCATCTCCGGCGGCAAGGGGGGTGCGCTGCTGGCGCCGCTGATGCAGCCGCTGCTAGGCAAGTCACTTACTCCGCGCCACGCCAGCTACGGTGCGTTTCTGGACGCCGCGGGGGCGCCGATCGATCAGGGCATTGCCCTGTGGTTTCCCGCACCGCATTCCTATACGGGCGAAGATGTGCTGGAGCTGCAGGGCCATGGCGGGCCGGTGGTGATGCAGCTGCTGCTCGCGCGGGTGCTGGAGGCAGGCAGCAGCATCGGCCTGCGGGTGGCGCAGCCCGGTGAATTCACGCGCCGGGCCTTCGAGAACGGCAAGCTCGATCTGGCGCAGGCCGAGAGCGTGGCGGATCTGATCGAGGCGAGCACCGAGGCCGCGGCACGCGGTGCGGCGGCGTCCCTGTCCGGCGCGTTCTCGCGCGAGGTGCATGGGCTGATGGATCGCATCACGCACCTGCGCATGCTCGTGGAGGCGACGCTGGACTTCCCGGAGGAGGAGATCGACTTCCTGGAGAAGGCCAATGCGCGCGGTCAGCTGGCGGAGATCCGTGCGCAGCTTGAGGCGACGCTCGCCAGCGCGCGGCAGGGCGCCTTGCTGCGCGAGGGCCTGAAAGTGGTGCTGGTGGGCGAGCCCAATGTGGGCAAGAGCTCGCTGCTCAATGCCCTGGCCGGTGCGGAGGTGGCGATCGTCACGCCGATTGCCGGCACCACGCGCGACCGCGTCAGCGAAACCATCCAGATCGATGGCGTGCCGCTGGTGGTGATCGACACCGCCGGCCTGCGCGATGCGACCGACGAGGTCGAGCGCATCGGCATCGAGCGCACCTGGGAGGCCGTGCGCAGCGCGGATGTGATCCTGCATCTGGTGGATGCGCAGCATGCCGATGCGCCCATGGCGCAGGAAATCGAGGCACGCCTGCCGGCCGGTGTGGCGCGGCGCACGGTGGTCAACAAGATCGACCTTGCGCCCGCGGCCCAGGCGCATGCGGAGGGCGAGCGTCTGTACCTCAGTGCCAAGACCGGCGCCGGCATCGACGCCCTGCGCCGGGAGCTGCTGGCCGTGGCCGGCTGGCAGGGCGGCGCGGGCGAGGGCCGCTTCATTGCGCGCGAGCGCCACCTGCAGGCCCTGCGTCTGGCGCGCGAGCACCTGAACCTGGCGGCCGAGCATGCTGCGCAGAGTGACCGCGTGCTCGATCTCTTTGCCGAGGAGCTGCGCCTGGCGCAGGAGGCGCTGGCCGAGATCACCGGCGAGTTCACGGCCGACGATCTGCTGGGCGTGATCTTTTCGCGCTTCTGCATCGGCAAGTAGGGCCGCGCGCGAGGGCAGCCGGCCCGGCGCGGCGCGAAGCCGTGCGTCGTCCAGGCCACAGGCGCGCGAATTGCTGCAGTGCAAGAGCTAAGCTGGCGCGCCCCTGAACCCGCCCTGTCCGGAGCCCCCGCATGTCGTCGATGTTGCCCCCGCTCGATACCCGCGCTGTCTCGCGCCGTACCCTGTTGCGTCAGATGCTGCTGCTGAGTCTGCCTGTGCTGGGGGCCGGCGCCGCCCAGGCCCAACCCGGCGCCACACGCACGGTGGTGGGCCTGTCCAGCGGCCTGGGCGATACCGCCAGCATGCTGGATGCGCGCGAGGACTTCGCGCCCGTGGTGCAGCTGCTCGGCGACAAGAACACGCTCGAGGTGCTGGCCATTCCGCCTACCCAGGTGGCCGGCACGATCGCCGCGGGGCGCTGCGATGTCATGCTCGTGCTCACCAGCGACGCCTGGCGTGCGCAGAACGAGGCGGGCTGGCGCGTGATTGCCCTGTCGGATGACACCGCGGGCAACGTCGTCAGCCTGCATGCGCGCAAGGGCCTGCCCGCCAGGACGCCCGCCGACCTGAAAGGCCGCAAGATTGCCGTGAACGGCACCTTTGCGCGCGACGTACTCGGCGCGCTGCTGCGTCAGAGCGGCATCGAAAAGCAGGTGGCCGAGCTGCGCGAGACGCGCGATCCGCAGGCGCTCGTGTACTTCCTGCAGAACGGCTTTGCCGACGTGGCCGCCACGCGCGAGCCCGATGTGGCGGCAGCCCTGGAGAAGGCCGGCGCCAGCGCCTTCTTCAAGACCGACAAGATCCCCGTCTACGCGCTGATGGCCAACCCCAAGCTGCCGCAGGAGCGGCTGGAGCGCCTGCGCAAGGCGGTGATCGGCCAGCGCTTCGGTGCGGAGTTCCAGGCGCGCACGCGGATTCGCGCGTTCACGGCCGTGTCGGCCGACCATGCCGTGGCACTGGGCTTGTTCGACTGAGCGTGCTTCGGTGAGGTCGGCGCGGCGGCGCCGTCATCGCGACGCGGTATTGCGCGGCACCCTGCGTGCGCGCACGCTTGCGCCGCTGCGTGGACTGCGCGGCGTTTGATCAGGGAGCGAATCATGAACAAGACGTGGATCTCATGGGCCGTGGCTGCTGTCGTGGGCGGCTCGCTGCCGGCCTGGGCCCAGGGCAAGTCTGCCGCCTGTCCGTTCACAGCCGCCGAAGTGGGTGCGGCACTCGGCACTCAGTTCGAGGAGGGCAAGGCGGGCATGGAGATCCCGTTCGGTGCGGGCTCGGTCATGCGCGATTGCCGGTATTCCAGCAAGCAGTACAGCCTGATGGTGAAGACCATCGTCTACGGCACGCCCGTCCAGGCCAAGGATGCCTTCAAGCCCATGGCGGGCAAGCTCAAGCCGGTGGCAGGCGATCCGGACGGTGCGCTGCTCCAGGAGGGGCAGGGCGACCTGACCAGCCCGACCGTGCACTACCTGCGCGGCGCCCAGCACACCGAGCTGCGCATCCTTGGCACCTACTACAGCGATCCCGGCAAGAAGGCCGCTGCGCTCAAGGCCTTCCAGGACAAGCTGCTCAAGCTGCGCCGCGTGCCTTGATCCGCGGAACCTGGGGTGTGGTGCGCCGGTGGATGTGGCCGGGGTGCGGCCGGTCCGCGCGTCCGAGTCCGGTATCCCGCGAAGGGGTGTGATTACTAAGCAACAAATTGACGCAGCTTAAGCAACGGACGCGTTCGTCTACGGCAGAATGCGCTTCGTCCAATCACGAAGAGCCGCGCTCGTCATGGCTGCCTCCCTCCTTGCCCGCAGCGCCGTGCTGGCTGCACTGTTCTGCTGCTCCCTCTTTGCTGCCGCCCAGAGCCCGCAGCGCACCAGCATGGCCATCGTCTACACCGTCGGTGACAC
>DASSQC010000293.1:0-2707 GCA_035702705.1 Burkholderiaceae bacterium
CGTGCGCGGCACGGACTTCGAGGTCGCAGTGGTCGCGGCCGATGCAGCCGAGATCCCGGCCGGCACCTACAGCCGGGTCATTCAGGGGGCCACCTATGTCGAAGCGGCCGACGGCCAGCGCATCAATGTGACCCAGGGTCAAAGCGCCTACGTGCCGCAGGATGCGCTGAAGCTCGCTCGGGAGTTCGGCGTGCTGCGCAGCGTGCCGCCTGTCTTCCAGGCCGGCAGCTTCGACGACGCCCTGAAGGCCCTCCAGGAGGAGGGCATGCGCCAGATCGAGCGCGAACTGCACAAGTACATGCCTTCGCAGCTGCAGCAGATGCTGCCGGGGCTGGGCGATCTGTTCCGGCGTCGCTAGCGCAATCCTCGAAGGGGCCCGTCTGCCCAGTCTCGAGCGCCAGCTGCGCAAACGGCAGCAGCCGCAGCGCTTTCGGTGTGCCGGCGGCCGAGGGGTGTGGCCCTGCCCAAGAGGCGGTTGCGCTGCGTCCGCCCCGACGCATGATCCAGCGGCGTCGGTCCAGCATCACCGCGCCTGCGGGGCTTCGGCTAGCCTGCAGTCCATTCGAACAGCAAAGCACCTCCCATGCAGTGGACCACCTGGCTTGCCTTCTTTGCCGCCTCCTGGGCGATCAGCATCTCGCCGGGCGCGGGGGCGGTGGCCGCCATGAGCAGCGGCGCTGCCTACGGATTTCGCCGCGGCTACTGGACCACGGCCGGCCTGATCTCGGGCATCTGGCTGCAGGTGATCCTCGTGGCAGTGGGCCTGGGGGCGCTGATTGCTGCGTCGGGCACCGCCTTCCTGATCGTGAAGTGGCTGGGCGTGGCCTACCTGGTGTATCTCGGACTGCGCGCCTGGAAGGATTCGCTGCACCCATCAGGCGGTGCGATCCAGGTCGAGCGGGGCGGCAGCGCCACGCGACGTTCGCTCGTGCTCAAAGGGCTGGTGGTCAATGCCATGAACCCCAAGGGCACGGTGTTCCTGCTGGCGGTGATGCCGCAGTTCCTGGATCTGCATGCGCCGCTCGTGCCGCAGTACCTCATCATCGCGCTGACCCTGGGCTTCACCGATCTGGTGGTCATGGGGGTGTACACGGCGCTGGCTGCCCGTGTGCTTGCCGTGATGAACTCGCCGCGCCAGACCGCCTGGATCAACCGGTTCTTCGGCAGCCTGTTCATCCTTGCCGGCGCCTGGCTGGCGACCTTCAAGCGCGCGGCCTGAACGGTCGACAATACGGACGCGGGCCGGCCTGTCCGGCCCTGGGGATCAGGGGACACACATGACCACAATCGGAACACCGCTGTCGCCGCGCGCCACGCGCGTCATGCTGCTGGGCGCAGGCGAACTGGGCAAGGAGGTGCTGATCGCGCTGCAGCGCCTGGGCGTGGAGACGATCGCGGTGGATCGCTACGACAACGCGCCGGGCCACCAGGTTGCGCACCACGCGCGCACCATTGCCATGAGCGACCCGGACGCGCTGCGAGACCTGATCCTGCGCGAGCGGCCGATGCTGGTGGTGCCCGAGATCGAGGCGATTGCCACGCCCGTGCTGCAGGAGCTGGAGGCCGCAGGCGTGGTGCGCGTGGTGCCCACGGCGCGCGCCGCTCGCCTGACCATGGACCGCGAAGGCATTCGTCGCCTCGCGGCCGAGACCCTCGGGCTGCCGACCTCGCCCTACCGCTTTGCGGATTCGCTGGCGCAGCTTCAGGCTGCGATCGACGGGGCCGATGGCCAGCCGGCCATCGGCTACCCGTGCATCGTCAAGCCGGTGATGAGCTCATCGGGCAAGGGGCAGAGCAAGATCGACGGGCCCGATGACGTGAGGCCCGCCTGGGAATACGCCATGGCCGGCGGCCGGGTGAATGCCGGCCGCGTGATCGTGGAGGGCTTCATCGATTTCGACTATGAGATCACCCAGCTCACCGTGCGTGCGCGCGGCGAGGACGGCCAGGTCGAGACGCACTTCTGCGAGCCGATCGGTCACATCCAGGTCAGCGGCGACTATGTCGAGAGCTGGCAGCCCCACGAGATGAGCCCCAGGGCGCTGGCCGCGGCCCGCGAGATTGCCCGGCGCATCACGGATGATCTGGGCACCGGACCGGACGGACAGCCCGGCGGCCTGGGGCTCTACGGCGTGGAGCTGTTCGTCAAGGGCGACCAGGTCTGGTTCAGTGAGGTCAGCCCGCGGCCGCACGACACCGGCATGGTGACGATGATCACCCAGTGGCAGAACGAGTTCGAGTTGCATGCCCGCGCCATCCTCGGCCTGCCGGTGAGCACCGCGCTCAAGAGCCCGGGCGCGAGCGCGGTCATCTACGGCGGTGTGGAGGCGGCGGGTGTCGTGTTCGAGGGGGTGGACCAGGCGCTGCGGGTGCCGAATTCCGAGTTGCGCCTGTTCGGCAAGCCGGAGAGCTTTGCCAAGCGGCGCATGGGCGTGGCCCTGGCCTTCGACAGCGACGTGGACGTGGCGCGCATCCACGCCAAGCATGCGGCGCGTCGCGTCAAGCCCAAGATCTGAGCCTGGCAGCCTGCGGTATTGCGTTGTTTTCGGACGGAAATCAACCAGCCCAGAAAAAGATCAAAAAGCGCTCCAGGCGAGCGAAACCTGCCTTGTTGCGCATCTTTAATCGGTCAAAAACGGCCGCGTTGATCAGCTGCTGAGCCGCGCTGCAAAGCGTTCAAGGCGCTTGGCCGCCTGCTCGCGCACCT
>DASSQC010000294.1:0-5027 GCA_035702705.1 Burkholderiaceae bacterium
AGCAACCGGCCCCGCGCCCGCCGATGGCCGACGCCGCAGTGCTCGCCGCCCAGCCGCAGGCTTCGCCCCAGGCCGCCGATGCGGCCGCCGCAGCTTCAAGCGCCGCGCCACCCGTGGCCGTTGCCGGCGCGCGCAACAAGTCGACCGACGCACCCCAACCGGCAGCCATGGCGACGCTGATGGCCAAACCGCGCGCGGCAGCGGCCGATGCCGCCGGCGCGGCCGCGCCCGGGGTCAGCGAGGCCGCACGGCGCAGCCCGGAGGCCTGGGCCGAGGCGATCCGCAAGCTGCTGCGCGACGGCCAGCGCGAGGCGGCGCGCACCGAGCTGCGGCGCCTGCAGGCCGCCCACCCGGGCTGGCCGCTGCCTGACGATCTGCGCACGCTGACGCGGGATGGAACGGGTCAGTAGCAATTTCGGCCAGACGGCTTATCTATTTATGAAGCGAGTAGACTGGCTTGGATCAAGCGAAAAGGCCAGTAGCGTGTACTGACTTTTTAGAATTTTTATGTCTTTTTCGGCCAAGAAAATTCAGTCACGAAGAGGCGCTGCGTCCGACCCGGAGGGCACCTGCGCAGCCCCATGAACGGCCGACTCGGCTGCCTGGCCGGGATGAGGGATTCAGCTGATTCAGCGGGCTGCAGCGACCAGCCGCTGTGAGCTGCGGGCACTGCGGGCCGCGTGCCGTGACCCGCCACGGCGGCTGGATCACCATGCCCACCCGCCCGGCCGGTTGGGGCCGGGGCCGCCTCAGTCGGACCCCGCCGGGTCCACCCTCTCGGGCGCATCCGGCGCATCCCCCTCGCCTGACGCCGCGGCGCGCAGCGCAAGCGCCCGTTCGTACAGCACCTTGCGCGCCTCGCCGGTGAGTTCGGCGGCCAGCCGGGCGGCTTCCTTGACCGGCATGAAGGGCACCAGCCGCGCGAGCAGGGTGTCGGCATCCATGGTCAGGGTTCGTGCCGCATCGGTCTGCGCCGCGCTCGGCCCGAGCACCAGCACGAACTCGCCCTGGGCATGGTGCGCCCCGGCCGCCACCCAGGCGGGCAGCGCGCTCGCCGCAAGGGTCTCGATCTGCTCGAACTGCTTGGTGAGTTCCCGGCACACGCTCACTCGCCGCGCGCCGGCGGCAGCCAGCTGCGCGGCGCAGTCGGCCATGCGGTGCGGCGCCTCGAAGAACACCTGGGCCTCGGCCGCGGCCTGCAGCGCGGCAAAGAAGCGCTCGCGCTCGGCGCCCTTGCTGGGCGCAAAGCCCGCAAAGCGGAAGGGGCCGTCCACCAGCCCGCTGGCGCTCACCGCAGCGGCCACGCTGCTGGGGCCCGGAATCGGCACCACCCGATGGCCGGCCGCGCGGGCGGCGTCCACCAGGCGCGCGCCGGGGTCGCTGATGGCGGGGGTGCCGGCGTCGCTCACATAGGCCACACGTTCGCCGGCAGCCAGGCGCGCGAGCAGCTGCGGAATGACCTGGGTCTCGCGGTGCGCATCGCAGGCCACCAGCGGCTTCTTTGCGCCGATGCGCGCGAGCAGCTGCCCGGCCACGCGCGTGTCCTCGGCGGCCACGGTGTCGGCCAGTTGCAGGATCGTCAGGCTTCGTAACGTGAGGTCGCCCACGTTCCCGATGGGTGTGGCCACTACATACAATGCCCCGCGCGGCCAGGACTGCCCGGCCGCATGCTCAGCCAGCTGCTGCAGGCGCATGCCCGGGCCCGCGGCCTGCGCCGCCGGATCCTCGGCAGCGTCGTCCGGTGTGGTTTGCGCTGAACTCACTGCTCCCGCCCTGCCTTCTCTGATTGACGCCCTGCCCGCCATGTCTGCCCGCGCCGCTGCCCACTGCCTGATCCGCCATGCGGCAGTACCTGCCCGCGCCCTCGGGCTGGCGGCCCTGCTGCTCGCACCGCTCGCGGCATTGTGCCAGCCGGGTCCGGCGCCCGGCCCGGCCAGCACCGCCCACCCGGCGCCCCTGGTCGTCACGCAGGCCGCGCCCTCTGCCGGAAGCCACCCGCTGACGCAACGCATTGCGCAGGCCGATGCCCCGCCTGCCGTGCTGCCCGCAGTGGCGCCGCGCCGCGTGGCACTGGTGCTGCCCACGTTGAACGCCACGCTGGCCGGCCCGGCCCGCGCCGTGGCCGCCGGGGTGCAGGCCGCCGCGGATCGGGCGGGTGGCGTGACCGTCGAGCTGATTGCCACCGACGACAGCACCGACGCCAACCTGCAGGCCTGGCGCCGCGCCCAGGCGGAGTTCGATCTCGTGATCGGCCCGCTGACGCGCGCGGGTGTGGCCACCGCCGCCACGCAGCAGGCGGTTCGCCCGACGGTGCTGCTGAATACGCCGCCCAGCGCCGACAACGACCGCGCCACCGCGCCCGCGGCCCTGCCCGGCGCACCCACGGTGTTCTTCAGCCTGGCGCTGGATGCCCAGGCGCGGCTGGTGGCCCGCGCCGCGCTGCGCGACATCCGGACCGCCACCCTGAACCGACGGCCGCGCGCCTGGGTACTGCACACCGCCGGCGCCCTGTCGCGCCGCACGGCCCAGGGCTTCCAGGACGGCTTCGTGGCGCAAGCCGGCGAGGCCGTGCTCTTCGAGATCAACGGCACCACGGTGGGCGGGCTGGCGGAACGCCTGCGCGACAGCGGCAGCCTCCCGGATGTGGTCTTCATTGCCATGGACAACGTGGGCGCGCGGCAAGTGAAAAGTGCGCTGCCCGAGGGCGTGCCGGTCTGGGGCACGGCACTCACGGCCACCGGCAGCCGCCGCGAGCTCGCAGAACTGTCCGGCCTGCGCTTTCTCGAGATGCCCTGGCTGATCAAGCGCGACCACCCGGCCGTGATGAGCCATGCGCGTCCGGCCGCAGGCAGCCCGGGGGCCGACGGCGACGAAGACGCGCGCCTGTACGCCTTCGGCATCGATGCCCTGCGTCTGGCGCTGGCGCTGGCCGACGCACCCGGCGCGATCAGCATCGATGGCGTGACCGGGCAGCTCCGGGTGGATGCGCGCAGTGACCCGCGCGTGCGCCTCACGCCCATGGTGGCGCTGATCGCCGAGGACGAGGTCGTGGCCGACCCCGTGCCCCTGGACACCGCAGCGCGCTGAGCCGGTCTGGTCGCGATGCTTGACCGTGCCGCACAGCTCCTGGGCCGTCTGAGCACCAAGGCCCGCGGCGATGCCGCCGAGGCCCGCGCGCGCCGCTTCCTCCAAGCGCGCGGTCTGAAGCATGTGGCCAGCAACTACCGCATCAAGGGTGGCGAGATCGACCTGATCATGCGCGAGGGCGAGGAGATTGTCTTTGTGGAGGTCCGTGCGCGCAGCCACCGCGGCTATGGCGGTGCGGCGGCCTCGATCTCGGCCGGCAAGCAGCAGCGCATCCTGCTGGCTGCACAGCACTGGCTGCAGCAGCAGCGCACGCCCCAGCCGGCCTGCCGCTTCGACTGCGTGCTGATCGACGGGCCCGAGGCCGAGCTCACCTGGCTGCGCGCGGCCTTCGGGGCCTGAGCCCGAACAGCTGCAAGCGCAGGCGCCAAGCTGTATCGAACTGCTTCTGCTGCAGGCCTCGCGCCCGGTCCGCAGGAACTCGCGGGCTATGCTTGCGACCAAGCTGCAGGCCTGCGCCCGGCGCACCTGCACATCCACGTTCGTCAAGGAAGCCTCATGCCCCAGTCCCCCACCCTGTCCGCTGCCTTCCGCCTGAATCCACGGCTTGCTCGCCTGGGCCTTGCCGCCGCGCTGGCGCTGACGGCAGCCACGCAGCTCTCCGGCTGCTTCACGCTTGCGGCAGCGGGTGTGGTCGGCGGCACGCTGGCTGCAGCCGACCGGCGTACCCTGGGCACCCAGCTTGAAGACCGCCAGATCCAGTTGCGCGCCGAAACCTCGATCGCCACCTCCATGAAGGGCGAGAACGTCAACCTCACGGTCTACAACCGCCGTGTGCTGATGACCGGCGAAGTCCCCAACGAAGCGCTGCGCAAGCAGGCCGAAGACACCGCCCGCGGCGTGGCCAATGTGCGAGAAGTCATCAATGAGCTGCAGATCGCCGGCGCGGCCGCGCTGACCTCGCGCAGCAACGACGCCCTGATCACCACCAAGGTCAAGACCGCCTTCGTGGATGCCAAGGACATTTCCGCCAATGCCTTCAAGGTCACCACCGAACGCGGTGTGGTCTACCTGATGGGCCTGGTGACGCCAGCCGAAGGCGACCGCGCCGCCCAAGTGGCCAGCCGCGTGTCCGGTGTGGCCAAGGTGGTGAAGGTGCTCGAGACCCTGTCGGACGAGGAACTGCGCCGCCTGCAGAACACGCCGGAGCCCAAGCCGGCCGCCCAGACACCGGCGCCGATCACGACCAAGTAGGCACGCCGCCGCCGTCGATTCAAAGCCCTCGCGCTGGGCGCGCATCGCACAGGCCGCCATCGCGGTCCTGGTGCGTCCTGCAGGGCGGATTCATCCTCTGAGCTTCGGGCACCCGCGTGCGCCTGCGAGCGAGCGGCCAGACGCAGCGCTGTTCGCTTGCCTGGTGCGGCTTGCGGGCCGTTTTGCCCTCGAAAGGCGCATGAAACGGACAGTTGCACCCTGCCCTCCGGGCGTCTGAGGGATCAGACCGACGCCTCGCTGCGCAGACGGTCGATCTCGCGCTGCCAGGCCTGCCAGCGCTTGTGCATCTGCTGGCGCTGCGCCTCACCGGCCGGGCCGGGTGCATTGATGAACTGCACGATCGAGCGCATCACGGCGGCGCGCAGTGCCAGCGCATGATCGCCCTCGTGGGCGTGCGCCCGCTTGTGGGCGGCGCGACTGCGCACCAGGGTGTGCAGCAGCGGCGCGCGGGCCTTCTCGATGCTCAGGTCGGTACGCGCCAGGGTGCGCAGGGCCTGCTTGATCTCGGTGCGGCGCAACTCGGCTGCACGCAGGCTCGCTTCGCGATCCAGCGGCCAGCCCTGCACCATGGCCGCGATCTGCGCGCGCTGGCTCCGATCCACATCCGCCACCCAGCGTGCAAGCGAGCGCTCGAAGCTTCTGGCCCGTTCGGCACGCACGCGATCATC
>DASSQC010000295.1:0-3210 GCA_035702705.1 Burkholderiaceae bacterium
AATCCAGTGCGCGGATGCTGATGGCGCCAGAGCTCACCTCGCCCGAACTGTCCGCCCTCGGTGCTTCAGCCTCCTTGATCAGATGGTTCACCCGCGCTGCCGACACGATGGACTGCTGCAGCACCGAGAACTGCATGGTGATCTGGATCAGCGGCTCCACGACGCGTGCGATGTAGCTGATGAAGGCGTACAGCACGCCCACCTCGACCACGCTCAGGCCGCTGCCCGCAGCCTGACCGGAGCGCAGGCCGAAGACCAGGATCACCGCGCAGATCAGCAACACGTTCAGGAAGTCCAGCGCCGGGCGCAGCAGCCAGGCATTGGCGCGCAGCTCTGCCAGACGCGACTGGTAGTGGCTCGCATTGGTCTGGGCAAAGCGGCCCGAGAAGCGCAGCGCCGCATTGCTGGCCTGGATGACCGGCATGCCGTTGATGGATTCGGCCATCTGTGCATTGATGTCGCTGCGCAATTCGCGCGCGCGACTGACGGCCGGGGCGCTCCAGCGCTGGTACAGCGCCACGATGGCCACCACCGCAGGAATGAGCGTGGCCACGATCAGCATCAGGCGCCAGTCCAGGAAGGCCATCACGACGAGCATGCCCGAGAGTGCGATCACGCTGTCGAGCATCACGAAGAGCACCTGAACGTACAGGCCCTTCACGGATTCGGTGTCGTTGGTCACGCGGCTGACCAGCTGGCCGATGATCGCGCGATCAAAGAAGCTCATCGGCAGCGCGAGCACGTGGGCATAGACCTGCTCGCGGATGCGGCGCACCGAGCGCATGGCCACGCCCGCCAGCCGCACCAGCTGCAGATAGCGCAGCCAGCTCGCGAGGCAGCCTGCAAGCAATGCGCCGCCGATGATGCCGGCCATGGCCCAGAGCTCGCCCTGGCGGGGGATGAGGTAGGTGTCGATAAACCACTTGCCCAGCACGGGGCCCAGGGCCTCCAGGCCTGCGGCCACAGCCAGCCACAGCAGCCCGGCGCGCAGGTGGCTTCGGTCAGGCTGTGCGGCCTTGAGCAGCAGGTCGAAGGCCTCGCGCCGCTCCGCGGCCGTGGTGGGCCGGTGCTTCTCGTCGGCCACGCCGAGCGTTTCGGTGGAGTCCGCCATGACTGTTCAGTCCTGATCCAGCGAGGCCTGCAGCTGCTGGTAGCGCCACTGCCGGGCGTACCAGCCGTCGTGGGCGAGCAGGGCGGCGTGGTTGCCTTCCTCGACGACCCGCCCTTCGCGCAGCACCAGGGTGTGATCGGCTTCGACCAGCGCACTCAGACGGTGACCGATCACGATCACCGTGCGTCCGGCGCGGGCCTGCTTCATGTGCGAGAGGATCGCCGCTTCAGTGCCCGTATCCACGGCGGACAGGGCATCGTCCAGGATCAGCAGCGGCGCGTCGGCCAGCAGGGCGCGCGCAATCGCCACACGCTGGTTCTGCCCGCCGGACAGCGTGACGCCCCGCTCGCCCACCGGCGTGTCGTAGCCGCGCGGCAGGCGCATGATGTCCTCGTGCACGGCGGCCAGACGCGCCACGCGTTCCACGTCCTCGCGCGTGGCCTCCGGCTTGGCCAGGCGGATGTTGTCGGCCACGCTGGCCGTGAACAGGAAGGGCTCCTGCGAGACCCAGCTGATCGCGTCGCGCAAGGCTGCAAGGGAATACTCGGACAGCGGCAAGTCGCTCCAGCGCAGCGTGCCGTGGCTCGGAGCGTATTGGCGCAGCAGCAGGCGCACCAGTGTGGTCTTGCCGGCGCCGGTCGGGCCGACGATCCCGAGCATCGCGCCGGGCTGCAGGGTGAAGCTGACCTGCTCCAGCGCCGGTCGCTGCTGCGTCGGGTACGTAAAGCTCAAAGCCTGTGCGCAGACCGTGCCCGCAGGCACGCGGCCCACTGCCCCGCTGTCTTCGACGGTCAGGGGTTCGTGCAGCACCGGCCCCAGGCGCGCCCAGGCGGCCTTGCCGCGCTCGATCAGGGACAACACCCAGCCGGCAGCAAACATGGGCCAGATGAGGTTGCCGAGATAGAGCGAGAAGGTGGTCAGCTGGCCCACCGTGAGCTGTTCGTGCCAGATCAGGTAGCCGCCATACCCCAGCGTGATGGCCGTGGCCGCTGCGAGTGTGAAGCCCACTGCCGGCTCGTAGGCGGCTTCCCAGCGCTGCGCATCAAAGCTGGTGTCGGCTGCCTTGCCCGCAAGTTCGCTGAAGTGGCGCTCGCTGCGCACTTCCAGGCCCAGTGCACGCACCGTGCGCACGCCGGCGAAAGTCTCCTGAACGTGCTCGTTGAGCTTGCTGAAGCGGTCCAGGGACTGCGCCCAGGCTTCGTGCACATGGCGCGAGATGTGCCAGAAGGCCAGCGCCATGAGGGGGAAGGGCAGCAGTGCGATCAGCGCCAGCCGCCAGTCCACGCCCAGGGTCATCATGGCCACCACCAGCACCAGGGTCAGCGTGCCGTCGAAGCCGGCGAGCATCGCTTCGCCGGCGGTCATTTCAACGGCGTCGATGTCATTGGTGGCATTGGCCATCAGGTCGCCGGTACGCCGCTGCTGGAAAAAGCGCGGTCCCTGCAGCGTCAGTCGGGTGTAGAGCCGGGTGCGCAGCGTCTGGCCCAGCTGATAGGCCGCCGCGAACAGATACAGGCGCCAGCCCACGCGCAGGAAGTAGATGGCCACGCCGGCGATGATCATCAGCGCGAGTTCGCGCGCCAAGCCGGACAGGTCAAGCTGCCGGGCGACCAGCGCATCCACCACATGACCGATCTGCCGTGGCAGCCAGACCGTGAGCACGGCGACGCCGGCCAGCATGAGCGCGGCGATCACGTAGGCGCGCAGGTGCGTGCGCACGAAGCCCGCCAGCAGACCGCCGAGGCCTTGTGGGCCGAGGGCATCGTGGGCGGGTGGCGCGGCTTCGGAGGAGGTGGCGCGGATGGCGTGGTCCTGAGCGCTCATGCGGGCAGTGTATCCAGCAAGCGCAGGCGCTTGCGTGACAACTCAGGCGTCGCGCACATCCGCCACCGGATTGCTGCCAAAGTCTGCGCGCGCCACATAGCGCAGCACGGCCTGTGCCGCGGCTTGCGGCGAGGCCAGTCGGCCGCTGGCGTGATAGTCGGCAAACACGCCGCGATCCGGGAAGCCCGGGCCGCTGGCACTGCGCAGCTGCACCTGCATGTCGGTGTCGATCACCCCGGGTGCCAGCGACACGATGCGCGCGCCATGCGGCTTGA
>DASSQC010000296.1:0-2698 GCA_035702705.1 Burkholderiaceae bacterium
AACAGCCCCGTCTACAAGATGGCGGTGGAGTGGAAGGTGGCGCTGCCGCTGCACCCCGAGTACCGCACGCTGCCGATGGTCTGGTACGTGCCGCCGCTCAGCCCCATCACCGCGGCGGCGAATGCCGGGCACGTGGGCACCAACGGCGAGATCCCCGACGTCAACCAGTTGCGCATCCCGGTCAAGTACCTGGCCAACCTGCTGACGGCCGGCGACACGGTGCCGGTGGTCGGTGCGCTGGAACGCATGCTGGCGATGCGCGCGTACCAGCGCGCCAAGCACGTGGACGGCACGGCCAACCACGCGGCCATCGAGCAAGTGAAGTTGAACGTGAACCAGGTTGAGGAGATGTACCGGGTGATGGCGATTGCCAACTACGAAGACCGTTTCGTCATCCCCACCACGCACCGCGAATACGCCGAGAACGCGTTCAACGTGCGCGGCGGCTGCGGCTTCAGCTTCGGCAACGGCTGCAGCGAAGGCACGACCGAGACGAGCCTTTTCGGCAGCGAGAAGAAGCGCACCATTCCCATCAAGGCGGGGGTCTGACATGAGCTTCTTCAACACGACCCCGGTGCTGGCCACCAAGACGCTGCGCGTTCTGGCCCACCTGCTGAGCTACCCCGATGCCGAATTGCGCGCCCACTTGCCGGAGCTGCAGGCTGCCTTGCACAGTGAGGGCGCCCTCAGCGCCGATCGCCTGGCGGAACTGGGTGCCCTGATCACACGCCTATCGCGCCGCCGGCCGCTGGACGCGGAGGCCGACCACGTTGAACTCTTCGACCGTGGTCGCGGCACAGCGCTGCACCTGTTCGAGCACGTGCACGGCGATAGCCGTGACCGCGGCCCCGCCATGGTGGACCTGTGCCAGACCTACGAGGCGGCGGGCCTGTTCCTCGCGCCAGGCGAACTGCCGGATCACCTGACGGTGGTGCTTCAGTACGCATCCACCCAGCCCCCGGCGCAGGCCAAAGCCTTCCTGGGTGAGATCGCCCACATCCTGCAAGTGATCTTCAGCGCCCTGCTGCGCCGCGAGGCGGCGCACGCCTGTGTGCTGGCGGCCTTGCTGGACCTGGCCGGCGAGAAAGCGCAGGCCGTCACCGTGCCACCCGAGCCCGAGCTGGACGAGAGCTGGGCCGAGCCCATGGCCTTCGATGGCTGCTCCACCCAGGGGCAAGCGCGACCTGGGCAGCCGCAACCGATTCAGATCGTGCGCACGCCTGTGCGCACCGCCACCCCAGCCACACCGGGAGCGTCCGCATGAACACCCTCCACAACTTCGCCTTCAACGTCTACCCGTACCTCTGCCTGGCCGTCTTTCTGATGGGCAGCCTGGCCCGCTTCGACCGCGACCAGTACACCTGGAAGAGCGACAGCTCGCAGCTGCTGCGCAAGGCGCAGCTGCGCTGGGGCAGCAACCTGTTCCACGGCGGAATCCTGTTCCTGTTCTTCGGCCACCTGTTCGGGCAGCTCACGCCGCACTGGCTGTACGAGATCTTCGTCACCGCCTCGCAGAAGCAGTTGATCGCGGTGGTGGCCGGCGGCATCGCTGGCGGGCTGTGCTTCATCGGGTTGACCATGCTGCTGCATCGCCGCCTGTTCGACCCGCGCATCCGCCTGACCAGCCACCGCACCGATATCGCCATCCTCGTCATCCTGTGGGTGCAGTTGCTCATCGGCCTGTCGACGCTGCCGGCCTCGCTGCACCACGTGAAGGACCCGCAGACCATGCTGCGCCTAGCCGAGTACCTGCAGGGCATCGTGCTGATGCAGCCGAACGCCGCGCTGGTGGCCGGTACCGACTGGCACTTCCAGGCCCACATGCTGCTCGGCATGACGATCTTCCTGCTGTTCCCCTTCAGCCGCCTGGTGCACGTGTGGAGCGGCTTCGGCACGCTGGCCTACCTGGTGCGGCCTTATCAGATGGTGCGGGCCCGTCGACTGAACGTGCCGGCGCGGCAGAACCAGCCCCGGCGCGCGGGTTGAACGGGCCCCGTGCCCTGAGTGAAGGAACAACCATGAACACCTTTGATGCCTCGCTGCCCCAAATCAACGGCGTGGTGCTGTCATATCCCCAAGAAGGCGTGACGACGGATGAACTGCGGCAGCGGGCGTGTTCCGAACTGCTGCGCCAGGCGGCCATCCAGGCTGGCCTGCTGGCGGCCGATGACCCGCTGCCGCTGGGCGGTGCGATGACAGAAGCTGCCAGCGCCGCCATCGAGGCATTGCTGGACCGTGAACTGCATGTGCCCGAGCCTTCGGAAGAAGCCCTGCGCCGGCACCACGCCGCCCAGCGCGGCCGTTACGCCGTGGGCGAGCGGGTGCAGTTGCGCCACGTGCTGTTTGCCGTGACGCCCGGCGTGGATGTGAACGCGTTGCGCCAGCGCGCCGAGGCCTGCCTGCTGGATGTGCGGTGCACGCCCGCGGCGGGTGAAGACCGCTTCGCGGCCGTGGCCGCGGTCACGTCGAATTGCCCCAGCGGTGTTGACGGTGGCGCGCTTGGATGGCTCACGGCTGATGCCTGCGCCCCCGAGTTCGCCCGCGAAGTTTTCGGCAAGCCAGAGGTCGGCGTGCTCCCGCGACTGGTGCACAGCCGTTTCGGCCTCCACGTGGTGGAGGTGCTGGCCCGCGAGCCGGGCATGGACCCGCCGTTCGAGGCCGTGAAATCGGCCGTGGCGCAGGGCCTTCGCCAGCAGGC
>DASSQC010000297.1:0-2510 GCA_035702705.1 Burkholderiaceae bacterium
TGGTTTTGAGCCCGTACATACGAACCGGGTCGGGTGCCGTGGCGCTGGCAACCGCCTTGACAGGCGGCCAGACAGGGTCCATGGACTGGGCTTGCACAACAGACTCGACTGCGAGTGCTGCAGCACGTGGTTTTGCCGGGATGTCGGCAGGGACCCTGCCCGCCAAACTCGCACCTCCGGAATGCCGCTAGCGCTCGTCAACGCGACGATGTTTGGGTGTTGCGCTCGCTAGACTTCGCGGCATGTCACTGAGCCGCTCACTTTTTCTTGCCAAATTTCGCGCTTCCGGCCTGCATCTGCTCGGGTCGGTCCTGGTGGCCACGCTGGTCGCCGTGGTGGTGTTCAAGCTCTGGTTTCCCTACCCCTTTCGAGAGGTCTCGGGCGGAACGAATCTGTTTCTGCTGATCATCAGCGTGGACGTGGTCCTGGGGCCGCTGCTGACGCTGGTGGCCTTCAACCCGGCCAAGACACGCGGGCATCTTGCGCGCGATCTTGCGACGATTGCCGTGCTCCAGCTGGCCGGCCTCGCATACGGCACCACCGTGATGTATTCCGCCCGGCCCATCGGCATGGTCTATGAGGTGGACCGCTTCCGGGCCGTGACGTACGCAGACGTCAAGATGGATGAGTTGCCCAAGGCCCTGCCTGAGCTGGGCAAGCTGTCGCTGACTGGCCCGCGCCTGATGGGTATTCGCGACTCAAAACCGGGTGCCGAGCGTCTGGAGACGCTGGATCTGTCTATGGCGGGGTTTGAAGTCAGCATGCGCCCGAGCTTCTGGGTGCCCTACCAGGACAGCGTGGCTGCAGTGCTCAAGCGCGCCCGCCCGGCGCAGCTGCTGCTGGACCACCACGCGGACCAGCGCGAGACGCTGCAGAAGGCGGTTGCCGAGACCGGCCAGCCCGTGGCCGCCTTGCGCTTCCTGCCCCTGCAGGGCCGTCAGGACAACTGGGTTGTGCTGCTGGATGCGCAAACCGCGCAGCCGCTGGGCTATGCCAAGGTGGACGGCTTTTTCTAGGCAGCGCGCCAGTCGCCCGACTTCCCGCCAGTCTTCTCCGCCAGGCGCAGATCTGAAACGATCATCCCCCGGTCCACGGCCTTGAGCATGTCGTAGATCGTCAGCAGGGCGGTCGAGCAGGCGCAGAAGGCTTCCATTTCCACGCCAGTCTGCGCCAGGGTCTCCACCGTGGCGGTGCAGTGCACGCCGGGCAAGGTGGTGTCGAGCTCGAACTCGACGGCGGCGCGTGTGATGGGAATCGGATGGGCCAGCGGGATCAGCTCGCTCGTTTTCTTGGCGCCCTGGATGCCTGCAATGCGTGCAATGCCCAGCACGTCGCCCTTCTTGGCCGTGCCTGCGGCGACATGTGCCAGTGTCTCGGGCAGCATGCGGATGCTGCCGCGCACCACCGCAACGCGCTTGGTGACGGCCTTGGCCGATACATCCACCATGTGCGCCTGCCCCTGGGCATCGAAGTGCGTCAGTCCGCCCGAGGAAGCGTTGGCGGGGTGCGGGTCGGTGGGCATGCTCATGGGGTCGCTCGGCGAGTCGGTCAGGCCCACATGATGCCAAAGCTTGTGCCGCCGCCTCGGCCCGCTCGGGAACTTGTGCCGATCTGGCAGCCAAAGCCAGGGTGGGCGGGGACGCCTTCGAGGCGGCGCGTGCCGAAGGTGGCCGCTTCCGGCCTCATCCCACGGCTGGCCGGATGTTGCACCGCAGCGCAAGGCCCATGCATTAAGGCCCATGCATTAAGGTTGGCAGCGCCGCTGCGGCAGAACACGCCCGTCCAGCCCTGCGCGGTGCGCCAAGCATCAGTCGATGCGCGTCGCAGTGTGCCTGTCCTGAACACACCGGCTGCTGCCGGTCCCTTGCTGCCCGCGGTTGTCCACCTCGTCCACACTCAAGCGCATGACGTCATTGATCATCAGGCCGCCCGCCCTCCACAGCACCGCCACGCGCCAGCGCGAGTCGCGTTGCACTTCTGCGCCGCGTGCGCTGCCGCGGCCGCGTGCCCTGGTCTGTGCGCTCGCACTGGCCGCGTGGCCGGGGTTGATGGGTGCGTCACTTGCGCAAGCGCAGGCCGCAGATGCACCCGGCCGCTTTTCCGGGGCGCCGCCCGGCACCGCACCGCGCGAAGAGGCGCCGCTGCCGCGCCCGGCCACCGCGCCCTTGCCCAACCTGGGTTCGCCCGACGCCGCCGATCTGCCCGCCACCGAAGAGCGCCGCATCCTGCGCGACCTGCGCCGCGAACTGGCCCGCTACCCGGACAACTTTGCCGACCCCGAGCTCAACGCCTATCTCGACCACCTGATCGCCAAGCTGGCCGCCGGCCTGGGCACCAGCCGCCCGCATCTGGAGATCTACGCCCTGCGCGACCCCGTGCTCAATGCCTTTGCCATGCCCGGCGGGCTGATGGGCGTGAATTCCGGGCTGATCACTGCCGCCGGCAACGAGAACGAACTGGCCGGCGTGCTGGCCCATGAAATCGGCCACGTCGAGCAGCGGCACATCGCC
>DASSQC010000298.1:0-6254 GCA_035702705.1 Burkholderiaceae bacterium
TCGCACCGCGCCGGCTTATGCAGGCAGGTTCTGCGCCACGATGATGCGGTTGCCGGCATCCACCGGATCGAGGGCTTCACAGCGGCCGCTGAAGGCCGCAAACACCGCGGCAAAGCTGTCCTCGAAACCCCAGCCGCGGCCGAAGACGTTCACGGTCATCACGCCACCCGGCGCCAGCGCCTTGCGGCAGGCGGCATAGAAATCGGCGCCGTCGTACACCGGGCCGGCCGCGGTGGCGTCATACAGGTCCACCTGCAGCACATCAATGCTCGCCTTGCGGCGCGGTTGCGCGACCCATTCCCAGGCGTCGGCCTGCACCACCTGCAGCCGGGCGTCGTCATACGGCAGCTTGAAGAACTGCCGCGCGCAGGCAATCACCTGCGGATTGAGCTCCACGGCCGTGATCTGTGCATTCGGATAGGTCTTCCAGCAGTGCTTGGTCAGGCTCGCCGCGCCCAAGCCCAGCTGCACGATGTGCGATGGCGACTCGACCAGGCCCTCCCAGGCCATCATGTCACGCGTGTAGTCGATCTCCAGATCGAAGGGTCGCCGGATGCGCATGGCCCCCTGCACCCATTCGCTGCCGAAGTGCAGATAGCGGATGCCTTCGGATTCCGAGATCGTGACCGGGTCGTACTCGGTTGCGGCATGTGAACGGGATCGGGCTGGGCTCACGGACGTCCTTCCAGGTGCAGGGCTGCGCGCCAGACAGCCAGCTTGTGGTCGAACCGCTGGCCCGCATTGGCCGGGCTCGATGAGGGCACGCTCAAGACCTGCAGCCCTGCGTCCGCCCAGACATGCTGGTGTGCCTGTGCAAAGGCGCCATTGAAGCAGGCCCGCTCAAGCCGCGGCGCCATCCCGAGCACGGCAGCCGGATCGTTCGGCTCACCGGCCTCGATGGCGCTGTCCAGACTGCCCTCTCGCTGGCAGGCGCCCAGCACATCCCACAGGCCGATGCCGCGCGCCAGCAGGCGCTCGCAGCGCAGCGCGTAGGGCCAGTGGATCAGCGGCTCGTTGAGGATGGCAGAAAGCAGGAACCAGAAGTGGTTCTGCGGATGGGCGTAATAGCGCTGTGCGGCCAGTGAGGCCGCGCCGGGGAAGCTGCCGAGGATCAGCACCCGCGTGTGTGCATGCACAACAGGCGCCAGCCCGACCTGCCGGCGACCCGCCCCCGCCGTCTGCACGGCCGGGGCGGTGCGTCCGCGATCAGGCACCCAGCTCGAGCAGGAGCTTGTTGATCCGCGCCACGTAGGCCGACGGATCTTCAAGATTGCCGCCTTCGGCCAGCAGGGCGTTGTCCAGCAGCACGTGCGACAAGTCCTCGATGCGGGCGGAGTCCGCCTTCATGCGCGAGACCAGCGGGTGCGTGGGGTTGATCTCGAGGATCGGCTTGACCTCGGGCGCCTTTTGGCCGGCCTGCTTGAGCAGGCGCTGCAGGTTGGCGCTCATCTCGTGCTCGTCCACCACGAGGCAGGCGGGGCTGTCTGTCAAGCGACTGGTGGTGCGCACGTCCTTCACGCGCTCGCCCAGCACCTTCTTGACGCCTTCGATCAGTTCCTTGAACTGCTCGGCGGTTTCCTCGCGGGCTTTCTTCTCTTCCTCGTCCTCGAGCTTGCCCAGGTCCACGCCACCCTTGGCCACGCTGGCCAGCGGCTTGCCGTCGAACTCGTTCAGATGGCTGAGCATCCACTCGTCGATGCGGTCGGTCAGCAGCAGGACTTCAATGCCCTTCTTGCGGAAGATCTCCAGGTGCGGGCTGGCCTTGGCGGCGGCCAGCGTCTCGGCGGTGATGTAGTAGATCGCCTCCTGGCCCTCCTTCATGCGGCCCACGTAGTCGGCCAGCGAGACGGTCTGCTCGTCAGAACTCGTGGAGGCCGCAGTTGAGGCAAACCGCAGCAGCTTGGCAATGCGCTCCTGATTGGCGAAGTCCTCGCCCATGCCTTCCTTGAGCACCTGGCCGAACTCCTTCCAGAAGCCGGCGTAGTCGTCTTTCCTGTTCTCGGCGAGGTCTTCCAACATCGACAGCACGCGCTTGGTGGAGCCTTCGCGGATTGCGCGCACGTCGCGGCTTTCCTGCAGGATCTCGCGGCTGACGTTCAGCGGCAGATCCTGCGAGTCGATCACGCCGCGCACAAAGCGCAGGTAGACCGGCATCAGCTCCTTGGCGTCGTCCATGATGAAGACGCGCTTGACGTAGAGCTTCACGCCGGCCGGGCGATCGCGGTCCCACAGATCGAAGGGCGCCTTGGCGGGGAGGTAGAGCAGCTGGGTGTACTCGCTGCGGCCCTCGACGCGGTTGTGCGTCCAGGCCAGCGGCGCCTGCATGTCATGCGCCAGGCTCTTGTAGAACTCGGTGTACTGCTCGTCGGTGATGTCGCTCTTGCTGCGCGTCCAGAGGCTGGCGGCCTGGTTGACCGTCTCCCATTCGTCGAGCAGCTTGTATTCGCCGGCGTCTTTATCCCACTCCTGCTTTTTCATGCGGATCGGGAAGCCGACGTGGTCGCTGTACTTCTTGATGATCGAAGACAGGCGCCAGCGGTCGGCAAACTCCAGGTCATCGTCACGCAGGTGCAGGGTGATCTCGGTGCCCGGGCTCTGCTTTTCGGCCGGCTCGACCGTGAAGTCGCCCTCGCCGGTGCTTTCCCAGCGCGTTGCCGCGTTGAAGGCCGTGCCCGCGCGGCGCGTCAGCACCGTGACCTTGTGCGCCACGATGAAGCTCGAATAGAAGCCCACGCCGAACTGACCGATCAGGGCGGCATCCTTCTGCTGGTCGCCGGAGAGCTTGCTGAAGAACTCCTTGGTGCCGCTCTTGGCGATCGTGCCCAGGTGGGCAATGGCTTCCTCGCGGCTCATGCCGATGCCGTTGTCGGCAATCGTCACCGTCTTGGCCGCCTTGTCGAAGCTCACGGTGATCTGCGGCTCGCCTGCGCCCTCGGCCAGCGCTGCATTGGCAATCGACTCGAAGCGCAGCTTGTCCAGCGCGTCACTGGCATTGCTCACCAGCTCGCGCAGGAAGATCTCCTTGTTGGAGTACAGGCTGTGGATCATCAGGTGAAGCAGCTGCTTCACCTCGGCTTGAAAACCCAGGGTTTCGGTGCTCATAGCTCAGATCAGAAAACGTGGAACGAGGATTCATGCGGTTCTTCAGGCCAAAATGGCTGGAAAACCGCACCAGACAAGCGAAAAGCCCGCCTCAGACCGCATCGGCGCTCACGCTTGCGAGCGCCTGTCCGCACACGGTGCGAGCGCCGTGCAACCCGCGGACCTGCGGAAAGTCTGTGGGATCGGCCCGAAAGGCCGAGGGCAGCTGCGAATTATGGGCTGCCGCCGCAGTTTCAAGGGCGCGACGGCGCCTGCCGTGCCTGCCGCCTCAGCCCCGCGCCGCCTGCTCGATGCTCTGCGCCAGAAAGCGCAGCATCTGCGGGTGGCCGGAGGTGGCGGCGTTGAAGCGCATCCAGGTGCTGGGCGCCTGGGTGGGTGAGAACAGGCTGCCGGGGGCAAAGACGAAGTTTTCGTCCAGGCCGGCATTGGTCACCTGCAGGGAGTCCACGCCCAGATCGCCCCAGAGGAACATGCCGCAGGGTGCCAGGTTGGGGAACTTCACGCCCACGCCTTCCAGGGCCTTGAGCGTGGCGGCGCGGCGGCCCTCCAGCTTGTGGCGCAGACGCTCCACGTGCTTGCGGTAGTGCCCTTCGGACAGCACCTTGTGCACCACCCGCTCGCCGATCTCGGGACTGGTGAGCGAGAGCAGCATCTTCTGGTCCACGAGGCTTGCCGCCAGCCCCACTTCGGCGGCAATGAAGCCCACGCGCAGGTTGGCCGCGAGGGTCTTGGAGAAGCTGCCCAGATAGATGACGCGCTTGAGCTGATCGAGGCTGGCCAGTCGCGTGGCCGGCTGGACGTGGCTGCCAGGATGGAAGTCGCAGTAGACGTCGTCCTCGACGATGTGGAAGTCGAACTGCTCGGCCAGACGCAGGATCTGGAAGGCCTTGGCGGCCGACAGGCTGTGGCCGGTGGGGTTGTGCAGCACGCTGTTGATCACGTACAGCTTGGGCTTGTGCAGTTCGGCCAGGCGCTTGAGCTCGGCCACGTCCGGGCCGTCATGCGTATGCGGCACGCCGATCACGCGCAGGCCCTGGGCGTTCAGCGCGGCAAACAGCACAAACCAGCCGGGGTCATCGACGAACACCACGTCGCCCGGCTGCGCAAGCTGCCGCGCCACCAGGGTGAGCGCCTGGGTGACGCCGGTGGTGGTGAGGATCTGCTGCGGCGCCGCCTGGATCTCGAGTTCGGCAAGCTTGATGGTGAGTTGCTCGCGCAGGGGCTCGTAGCCGTAGGGCGTGCCGTAGCGCAGCAGGCTGGTGCCGTCACCTCGGGCATAGGCACGCAGTGCGTGGGCAATCAGCTCGGCGTCCAGCCATTCCGGCGGGAACGTACCGGTACCCGGCATGTGATGTGGCCCGCCGACGTCGCGGAAAAGATTGCGCAGCAGCCAAACCGTGTCCATGGTCTGGTGCTCGGGCACGGCCAGGGGCTTGGCCGGGGCAAGGGTTCTTTCTCTGACGAAAAAGCCGCTGCCGCGCTTGGACTCGATCAGGCCCTGGCCGACCAGCCGGTCATAGGCTTCGACCACCGTGAAGCGCGAGACGCCTTCGCGCTCGGCCAGCAGTCTGATCGAGGGCAGCTTGCCGCCGGGCTTGAGGATGCGCTCCTCGATGCGGCGGCGGAAGCGCTGCACCAGTTGATCGACCAGGGTCTCGTCGGCAGCGCGGTCCAGGCCGTCGTTGCGCTTGGCCGGCGCGGCGGGGCGACCCTCGGCCAATCCACCGGGGACGATGCTCTGTTCTCGTTCCAATGCCATGACGCTTTCCTCGCTGATTGATCAACTGTACAGGGAGTGTATCGGAGCAAAACACTATGGTGCACCGCTGAGGTGTTTGGATTTTTCTATGGCAACAAGCAGCACTGACTATCAACTGCCGACCGGGCATGCCAGCCTGCGACAGCCCGCCGCAGCGCCCCACCCTGCCGGTGGCGGCCTGCTGCTGGGGATGCTCGGCGTGCTGGTGTTCTCGTTGTCGCTGCCGATGACCCGGCTGGCCAATACCGAGCTGCCGCCGCTGTTCGTGGCCTTCGGCCGGATGGCCGGTGCGGGCCTGCTGGCCGCCCTGATCGTGGTGCTGCTCAGGGTCCGCCGCCCGACGGGCAGAGAGTGGCGCGACGTGCTCTGGGCAGCCGTGGGCGTGGTGGTGGGCTTTCCGTTGCTGTCCACGCTGGCCGTGAAGTACGTCAATGCCTCGCACGCCGGCGTGATCAACGGCCTGCTGCCCTTCTTCACCGCCATGGCAGCCGCACTGCTCTACCGCGAGCGCCTGCCCCGCGTCTTCTGGCTGCTTTGTGCCATGGGCACCGGGCTGGTCTGCGGCTTTGCCTGGCTGGCCGGGGGCGGCACCTGGAATGCCGGTGACGCCCTGATGCTGCTGGCCGTGCTCAGCGCGGCGCTGGGCTATGCGGCCGGCGGCGTCGCTTCGCGCAGCCTGGGCGCCTGGCAGACCATCTGCTGGGCCCTCGTGCTGGCCCTGCCGCTGGCGGTGCCGGTGGCGCTCTGGCTGCTGCAGGCCCAGGGGCCGGCGCTGCGCGCGGCGGGCCTCGGCGCGTGGAGCGGCTTCGCATATGTGACGGTGATGTCGCAGCTGCTGGGCTTCTTTGCCTGGTATGGCGGGCTGGCGCGTGGCGGCGTCGCACGGGTCGGGCAGATCCAGCTGCTGCAGATCTTTCTGACGGCGGCGGCCGCCGGCCTGTTCTTCGGCGAAGCCGTGCCCTGGTATCTGTGGCTGTTCGCCGCTGCAGTTGTGGCACTCATTGTTCTGCTGCGCCGGACTTCGGCATTGCGCTAATTGACGCGGTCCATATACTGCCCCGTAGCATTTGTGACAGCACGGTTATATCGGCGGACTGCATCGCGCCACACACCATGACAACAGCTCTGCCCTACATCACCTGCGACGTCTTCACCCGCCAGCGATTCGGCGGCAACCCGCTGGCCGTCGTGTTCGACGCGGACGCGCTCGACGTGGAAGCCATGCAGCGCATTGCCGGCGAATTCAACTATTCCGAGACCGCCTTCATCCTGAAGCCGGCCGACCCGGCCCACACGGCGCGCGTGCGCATCTTCACACCCGAAAGCGAGCTGCCCTTTGCCGGCCACCCGACGGTGGGCAGCGCATTTGCGCTGGCCACCGAGCGCCTGCCCG
>DASSQC010000299.1:0-2488 GCA_035702705.1 Burkholderiaceae bacterium
CGCACCATGGCCACCGGCCTGTTCAACATCGCCGCGACCTACGAGCAGAAGAAGGACTACGAGCGCGCGCTGGACTTCTATGCCCGCACCATGGAGATCGAGGCGCAGCTCGACCTGCCGCTGGAGCGCGCCTACACCCAGCGCGCCCGCGCCGCCACCCTGGTCAAGATGAACCGGGCGCAGGAGGCGCTGCCCCTGCTCGACGAGGCCCTGGGCGTCTTCGAGCGCCTGGATGATGCCGACCGCGCCGCCCAGACCCGCGCCACGCGCGGCAAGGCCCTGCGCCTGCTCGGCCGCACGCGCGAGGCCCTGGTCGACCTGAGCCGTGCCCGGGCCCACTTCGAGCAGCAGTCCGACCCGGCATTTCTCGAGCAGATCCACGAGCAGCGCGCCCTGGCTCTCGAGGCGATTGGCGACTGGCGCGGTGCCGCGCAGGCCCGCGCCATGCAGGCCGAGCTGGTGCGCACCGTGGCCGAGCGGGTCAAGGCCCAGCAGCTGGCCCGCCTGCAGGTGCAGTTCGACACCGCCCGCAAGGATGAAGAGAACGCTGCCTTGTTTGCCGAGAACACTCTGCGCAAGCAGGCGCTCGAGGACGCGGCGAGCATCCAGCGCCTGCAGTGGCTGCTGATTGCCGTGGGTGGCGTGGCCTTCATCGCCCTGGGCGTGATGACCTGGCGCCAGGTGCACCTGTCGCGCCGCATGCGCGACCTCGCCCTGTCCGACGAACTCACGCGCCTGCCCAACCGCCGCAACCTGCTGGCCCAGGCGCAGCTGCGCATGGACCAGGCCGAGGACGACAAGCTGGCGCTGTCGGTGCTGGCCATCGACATCGACCACTTCAAGCGCATCAACGACCTTTACGGCCACGAAGCCGGTGACCTCGTGCTGCGCCGCGTGGCCCAGGCCTGCACCTCGGCCATGCGCAGCAACGATGTCATCGGGCGGGTCGGCGGCGAGGAGTTCGTCGCCATCCTCGCGGAAGCCGACCGCGAGGTGGCCCGCGCCGTGGGTGAGCGCATGCGCGCCGCCGTGCAGGCGCTGCGCTTTCCCGACATTGCCGCGGATCTGGGCGTGACCATCAGCCTGGGCCTGGCCGAGCGCGCCGAGCACGAGCACCTCTTCAGCGCCCTGGCGGCCCGCGCCGACGCCGCGCTCTACCGCGCCAAACAGGCCGGCCGCAACCGGCTCGAGGACTAGTCCGCCGGGCCGCAGCCCCTGCAATGCAACGGGGCCGCATGCGCGGCCCCGTTGCATTCAAAGTGCATTTTCGGACGTATTTTTCAGATCATCCAGCATGCCACTTCTCGCTTATTCAATGCGGTAAGTGGCATTTCATCGATCTATAGATAAAACGTTTTCGGACATTTTATCGAGGCCGTTCACTTGGCGGCTACCACCGAACCCGAGCCGGCGATCGACTTCTTCACCGCGGGGCTGCCCTGGTAGCTGACATCGCCGCTGCCGGCAATCGACACATCGAGGGTCTCGCACTGGCCCAGGCGCACATCGCCGCTGCCGGCAATCGACACCTTCACGTTCCGGCCATTGAGCCGGCCGGCCCAGATGTCGCCGCTGCCGGCCACGCTGAAGTGCTGGTTCTCGGCGCGGCCGTTCACGCGCAGGTCGCCCGAGCCCGAGACCGCACCGCGGAAGTCCGTGACATTCGCGGTTTCCACGCGCAGGTCGCCGCTGCCGGCAATGCTCGCCGCAAAACGCGGGCCTTCGATGCGGTCCACACTCACATTGCCCGAGCCCGAAAGCCCCACCGCCTCCAGCTTCCTGAAGTTCAGAGTCACTTCCAGCGGGCTGCGGGTGTTGATGCTGACGTTGTTCTTCAGTCCGATCACCAGCGCATCGCCTTCCATGCGGGTTTCGATCAGGGGCTCGATGTTCTCGTCGGCGCGCACGACCAGGGCCTCCTTGTCGCTGGCGCGCAGGCGCACATCCATCGGGCCGCGCACCTTGACCTGCGAAAACGCCGAAATCTCGCGGGCCTTCTCCACCACCTTGCCGTTGCCTTCCACGCGGGTGCCGCCGCCCCACCAGGACAGGCCGTTGATCGAGATCGTGGTGCGCGTGCCTGTGGCGGTCTTTTCCTCGTTGGTCTCCAGCACCACGGTTTGGGCAGCGGCCAGATGCGCCGCAGTGAGCAGGATGGCGGCCAGGGCCAGACGGGGCAGGGTCAGAGCGAGGCTCATGTCGGTTCTCCAGTGCGTTGCTTGAGCAGAAATGCGGCTTGGACGGGGGATGCCGGGCTCAACGAGCGCTGCGGCATGCCGGATCCAGCGGCCTGAGTGGCATTGTTCGGCGCCCGCCCGGCCCGCGCGAGCGGGCTGCGACAGACTGCAGTTGGCCGGGGTCAGGATGCGAAGGCCGGCCCGACGCGGCAGGGCCCGCGGGCCGCCGGCAAGGGCGCGAGCGCGGCCGGACATGACCCGGCGGCATGCAAAAATTGCGGATTGCTGCAGCGCAACCATCAACATTCTGT
>DASSQC010000300.1:0-5162 GCA_035702705.1 Burkholderiaceae bacterium
GATGTAGCGGTCACCGTCCTCGTCGGGCGATCCAGGCGGGCCGCCCGCGACTTCGGGGCCGTGGTCGTAGAAGATTTCGGAGCACGGGCCGCAGGGGCCGGTGTCGGCCATCATCCAGAAGTTGTCGGATGCGTACTTCGCGCCCTTGTTGTCGCCGATGCGCACGACGCGCTCGGGCGGCAGGCCGATTTCCTTCGTCCAGATGTCGTAGGCCTCGTCGTCCTCGATGTAGACGGTGGCCCAGAGTTTTTCGGGCGGCAGCTTGTAGACCTCGGTCAGCAGCTCCCAGGCGAACTTGAGCGCATCACGCTTGAAGTAGTCACCGAAGCTGAAGTTGCCCAGCATCTCGAAGAAGGTGTGGTGGCGTGCGGTGTAGCCGACGTTTTCGAGGTCGTTGTGCTTTCCGCCGGCGCGCAGGCTCTTCTGTGCGGTGGTGGCGCGGGTGTAGGCGCGCTTGTCGGTGCCCAGGAACACGTCCTTGAACTGCACCATGCCGGAGTTCACGAACAGCAGCGTGGGGTCGTTGCCCGGCACGAGGCTGGAGGCTCGCACGCGGGTGTGGCCCTTCGACTCGAAGAAGGACAAGAACTTTTCGCGGATCTCTGCTGCTTTCATGGGCCGGATGCTCGGTCGCGCTGGGGCGGCAAAAGGCGGCCTTGCGGGCGCGCCTCGGGGTTGTGAAGAGGAATCGCCGATTTTAGGGGCCAGAAGACCGACGGCCCGCGCTGGGCGGGCCGTCGGTCACTTCGGGGAGGAGAGCGTGGTTCGGTTGGTGCCGGATGACTGCAGGCGCCCGGCGCGCTGACTGCCGTGGTACCGGTCAGCCACAGCAGCCCGTATGCGCGGGCCGCCCGGATCCGCCGGTCAGCCACAGCAGACCGTATGCGCGGACTGCCCGGCTGCACCGGTCAGCCACAGCAGCCCGTATGCGCGGACTGCCCGGCTGCGCCGGTCAGCCGCGCGTGCGCTCGTTGTGTTTCTTGTGGCGGATCTTGGCGGACTGGTGGTTCTGGCGGGCGTTGATGCCGGCCTGCTCGGCCGCGCTCACATGGCCGTCGGCGCCGGCACGCGCCTGGGCACGATCCACGCGGGCCTGGCCGCGCTCGAGGTTGGCCACTTCCTTGTTGGTCAGGGCGCCGCTGCTCACGCCGTTGGCGATGCGCTGCTCCTGCACGGCTTCACGCTGCACGGTCTGCTGCATGCGCTGGCTCGAAGCGCTGTTCGGATTGCCGGTCTGGGCGTCGTGCTTTTCGCGATAGATGTCAGCGCTGGCCTTGTTCTGCGCGGCGTTGATGCGGGCGCGCTCGGCGGGGCTGAGCTTGCCGTCCTGCAGGGCGTTGGCCTGCATGCGGTCGACCTTGGCCTCCTGCTTTTCCAGGCGGGCAGCTTCCTGGGTGTTGAGCTGGCCGGACTTCAGACCGTTTTCGATGCGCTGCTGCTGGTTGGCATCGCGCTGGGTCATGGTGGCGGTGTTCGTCTGCGCCATGGCACCGGCACTCAGGGCGGCGGTGATCATCAAGGCAAGGAGCTTGGGGGTGGACATGCGGTTCTCCGTTTCGGCGAGGATTGAATCGTTCGGAATCGTGATTGCGGCGCGCACAGCCCCTCAACGCCGCCCGCCCCGCCGCCGGCTGACCGGTACGTGTAACGGTCCGTAATCCCCGGCCTGCCTGACAGCTCGCTGCAAGCCGTATTGCCGCACTAGCGGAAGCGCGGCCCGATCAGATCCAGCCGGTCGGTGCACAGGGCGTCCACGCCCCAGGCCATGAGTTCTCGGGCACGCCGCGGGTCGTTCACGGTGTAGGCCAGCAGGCCGAAGCCGGCCTGCTTGACCGCAGCGCAACGGGCTTCATCCAGGTGGTCGTGCCGCACATGGGCCGCCACGCAGCCTGCAGCCGCCAGCTGCGCGGCCCAATCGGGCGGCAGCTCGCGCCAGAGCCGGGCACGCGGCAGATGCGGTGCCACAGCGGCGGCGGCGGCAAGGGCCTCGGCACTGAAGGAACTCAGCAGCGGCGCGGTCATGCCCGCGGGGCCTGAAGCCGGCGGGAAGTACTGCGCGCACAGGCGTGCCGCCACCTCGCCGGTGCGGGCATCGCGCCCCGGTGCGGGCTTGATCTCCACGTTCATGTGCATGTTGCGGGCGCTGCAGTAGGCCAGCGCCTGATCGAAGTGCGGCACGCGTGCACCGGCATAGCGCGGATCCTTGAACCAGGCCCCGGCGTTCTTGCGCTGCAGGTCTTCCCAGCGGGTGTCGTTCATCTGCCCAGTGCCGAACACGGTGCGGCCGAACTCGGCATCGTGCATCAGCACGGGCTCGTCGTCTGCCGTGAGCATGACGTCGAACTCCACGCCCTGGAAGCCCAGATGGTGCGCCACCTGCAGGGCCTGCACGGTGTTTTCGGGGGCGAGCGTGCCGCCGCCGCGGTGGGCGTAGATGCGGGTGAAGTAGCTGTAGCTCATGGCTCGATGAGGTGGGCGTGGGGGGTGTGGGCGCATCAAGACGCGCGAGCGGCGCGGGATCGGGAAACTTCCCACGGCCGTGCGCTGCGATCAATCGCATACTTGCAGCATGCCGGAACTTCACGTGATCGTCTCAGGCCGTGTGCAGGGCGTCGGATTTCGCGACGCGACCCTCGACATGGGCCAGCAGCTCGGCCTGGCGGGCTGGGTACGCAACCGGCGCGACGGCACGGTGCAGGTCTATGCCCGCGGCGAGCCGCCCAGGCTCGGCGCGCTGCGCACCTGGCTGGCCGGCGGGCCGCCGCTGGCCCGTGTGGACGGGGTGCTGGATCTGCCGGCCACAGGCAACGAGCGGAGCATTTCGCCCTCGCACAGCTTTGTGCGACTGCCGACAGCATGATAGAAATCGTCCGATTTCAATCTATTCCGAGAGTCAAAAATCGCCAATGTCGCTTGTCTGTAGCGCGACAACCGTCATTTTCAAAACTTGACTCTTTACGTCCGAAAACAACGTATTGATCGAATGAACTGCGATACTCAGTCCTGCACGGTGCGCGCATTGACCCACTTGCGGATCGGCGGTGCAAGCACCAGCACGCAGGCAAAGGCGGGCATCCAGGCCAGCAGAAAGGCATGGGCCCAACGGCCGACGAAGTCGCCGGCCAGCCCGGTGTTGATGGCGGTGACCACGGCCGTCATGATGAAAGCCATGAGGCTGCTCATCAGGAACGAGAACACCAGGTGGGCGTAACGGGCGCGAATCTTCATGGCGGCTTCTCAGTCGGCGCGGTTCGCCGCCAGGCGCTGATACACCTGCGGGTCGTGCCGTTCCATCATGCGTTCCGGCCGCGCCAGCGGCGTGAAGCCGTAGCCGGCATAGAGCGCATGGGCGTCGCGCGTGGCCAGCATGAAGCGACGCAGCCCCTGCAGCCCCGGCTGCGCAAACAGGGCCGCAAGCATGGCGCGCGACAGTCCGCGCCCGCGGTGCTCGGGCAGCACATAGACATCGGCCAGGTAGGCAAAGGTCGCCTGGTCGGTGATGGCGCGGGCAAAGGCCACCTGCTTGCCCTCGGCCGCCACGCCCACGCACAGCGAATGCCGGACGGCGCGCTCCACCACGTCGAACGGGATGCCCTGCGCCCAGTAGGTCTGGGTCAGAAAAGCGTGCACGGCGGGCACGTCCATCTGCTCTGCGCCCAAACGAAGCGCATAGCCCGCAGGAAGCGTGGCCGTGCTCATGCGGCCAGCCATTGGCGGCGCAGCTTGCGCTTGTCGGCCGCCGCCTTGTCCGAGGCGATCAGCTTCACGCTCGTGGCGGGCGGCGCGGCCAGCTTGACGCGGGTCTCGATCAGCTCGTCACGCCGGAAGGCGTGCACGGTCACGGTGTCACCGGCGCGGTAGCGGGCAAGCAACCCGTCCAGATTGCCCGGCGTGACGCGCAGGCCGTCGAGGGCGACGATCACATCCAGGGCCGACAGGCCCGCAGCGTGCGCCGGCTCGCCGTTGAAGGCGTTGGCGATCACGCAGTCATTGCCCTGCGCCTTGGTGCGCACACCCAGGCTGGGCGTGCTGCCCTCGGCACGCTGGCTGTAGCTGATGCCCATGGCCGCGAACAGCGGCTCCAGCGGCAGGTCCTGGGTGGTTTCGGTGGCCAGATGCAGCTCGCGTGCGAGATCCAGGCCCGTGGCCTGCTTCAGGAGGCCCACGATCTCGCCCGGCGCCACGCCCTGCGGCTGGCCCTGATAGAAGTCGCGGCCGAAGCGCGTCCAGAGCAGGCGCATGAAGTCGTCCAGGCTCTTGCGGCCACGCGTCTGGGTGCGGATCGTCAGGTCCAGGTAGAGCGCCACCAGCGAGCCCTTGGTGTAGTAGCTGACGATGGCGTTCGGGCTGTTCTCATCCTGGCGGTAGTACTTGGTCCAGGCATCGAAGCTGCTCTGCGCCACGCTCTGCTTCAGGCGGCCCGGGCCGCGCAGCACGCCGCTCACGGTCTTGGCCAGGGCCTTGAGGTACTGGTCCTCGGTCATGAGCCCGGTGCGCGCCAGGATCAGGTCGTCGTAGTAGCTCGTGAAGCCCTCGAACAGCCAGAGCAGCGGGGTGTGGGTCTCGCGGCTCAGATCGTAGGGGGCGAACACCGCCGGCTTGATGCGCTTGACGTTCCAGGTATGGAAGTACTCGTGACTCACCAGCCCGAGGAAGTTGCGGTAGCCCTCGCTGCTCTCGGCACTGCCGATCTGCGGCAGATCATTGCGGTTGCAGACCAGCGCCGTGGAGGCGCGGTGCTCCAGGCCGCCGTAGCCATCGCCCACCGCCATGGTCATGAAGACATAGCGGTCGCTGCTGTCCAGAAAGGGCGCCAGCGCCGTCTTCGGCTCGAAGAGCTTGATCTGCGCCTCGCAGATCTTCTTGAAGTCAGCCTCAAGCCGCGCCATGTCGAGGTTCGGCACGCGGCCGGTGATGGCAATGTCGTGGCGCGCGCCGCAGGCCTCGAAGCCGCCGGCCGCAAACGTGCCCATCTCCACCGGATGATCCACCAGCGCGTCATAGTCCGGTGCCACGTACAGGCCGAAGGCCTGGGGCCTGGTGCTGCTTTTTCCACTGCCCGCGCGCGGCAGGCTGGTGGCCACCTTCCAATTTCGCATCCCCTTCGGCGGGCGAATCTCCACCTCATGCGGCAGATGCTCCGCACCGTGCACGCGCAGGAA
>DASSQC010000301.1:0-4531 GCA_035702705.1 Burkholderiaceae bacterium
CAGTCTGCCGACACTGCAGCCGGGGCAGACGCCCAATCTGCAGCGCCTTGCCCGTGAGATCTCGGTGGCCAACGAAAGCGCAGCCAAGCGCGTCGTGGTCGGCTTCCGTGAGGGCAAGGCGCCGGACACCGTGGATGCGAACCTGCGTGTCGAGGATGTGCGGCCGTGGAGTGCGGTGCTGGCGGCATCCAATGCCGGCACCAAGGATTCCACCCGGTCACGCGTCACGGCTGCGCTGGCGCACTACAACCTGTTCGGCGGCGACGAGAGCCTGGTGCTGTCGGCCTCGGCGGCCCCGGAGCGGACAGACGTGCGGCAGTTCGGTCTGCAAGCACGCAAGCCCTTTTATGGCGTGGGCGGCACGGCAGGTCTGTACTACACGGATTCATCGGCCAGCTCCGGCGTGCTCGGGCCGGGCCTGGACATCACAGGCAAGGGGCGTGCCGCCGGATTGAGCTGGACCCAGAGCCTGCCGCCCCTGGGGGACATCAAGCACAACCTGACCCTGGCGCTCGAGGACAAGCTGTTCGAAGGCACCGAGCTGCGTGGTGCCGGTCAGCTCAGTCCGGATGTCCGCAGCCGCCCGATCAGCCTCGGCTACGCGCTCAAGCAGAACTTCAGTGCCGGCGAGGTCGGCGCCACGCTCGATGTCGCCGCCAACCTTTCGGGCGGGGCAGGCAACACCCAGGCGGCCTACACCGCCAACCGCCTCGGCGCACCGCGCAACTGGACGGCCGTGCGTGCCGGCGTCGAGGGGCGGCATGCGGTGGGCGCCGGCTTCGAGCTGGCTGCACAACTTCGCCTTCAATACAGCAGGGATCCCCTGATCGCCGGCGAACAGTTCGGCTTCGGCGGCGCGGGTCTCGGGCGCGGGCTCGAGGAGCGCACCCTGACCGGTGATCGCGGCGTGGCCGGCAGCCTCGAGCTGAGCCGGCCGGTCTTCGTGAGCGGCCTGAAGCTGCTCGGGTTTGTCGATGCCGCTCAGGTCGACCGTCTGAACCCGCAGCCCGGTGTGACAGCGCGCGAATCGCTGACCACCGCGGGTCTGGGTCTGCGCTGGACCTGGGGCAACTGGCTGGCGGCGCAGATCGATTACGGCTGGGTGCTCGACGGCAGCCGGGTGCCGCTGGTTGAGCGCAACAGCGGTCGGGTCCACGCCGGGGTGCAGGTTCGCTTCTAGCGGAACGGGGCGCCAGGGGCATTGTGGGTGCCCACCTACAATCCAGCCATGGCCGGTCTTGAATCCGATACCCCCGCTCCCACCGCAATCACCTTGCACGGCACCTCCAGGGTGCTGGAGATCTCGTTTGCGGATGGGCAACGCTTCGAAATGAGCTTCGAGTTCCTGCGCGTTTACTCACCGTCTGCGGAGGTGCGCGGGCACGGTCCCGGTCAGGAGATTCTGCAGGTTGGCAAGCGCACGGTGGATGTGCAAAGCATCGAGCCGGTGGGCCACTACGCCATCAAGCCCGTGTTCTCGGACGGCCACGACAGCGGCATCTATTCCTGGGCCTATCTCTACGAGCTGGGTAGCCGCCGTGATGCGCTGTGGCAGGAGTACCTGAACCGGCTCGAGCTGGCCGGCGCGTCCCGCGAGCCCCTGGCCGACGGCGGTGCATTCAAGGCCATTTCACGGGGAGGCTGCGCTTGAAGACGCACTTCGGGTTTGAGCAGGTCGATGAGACCGAGAAGGCCGGCAAGGTCGCCGGCGTGTTCCACTCGGTCGCAAGCAAGTACGACATCATGAACGACCTGATGTCGGCGGGCCTGCACCGCGTATGGAAGAAGTTCACCATCGAGGTGGCTGGCGTTCGCCCGGGCATGAAGGTGCTGGATATCGCCGGCGGCACGGGCGATCTCGCCAGCGCGTTCGCGGAGCGCGTCGGCCCCACGGGCCAGGTCTGGCTCACGGACATCAATGCCTCGATGCTCGCCGTCGGGCGCGACCGGCTGCTCGATCGCGGCCAGATCCTGCCGGTGGCGCAGGCCGACGCCGAGCAGCTCCCCTTTCCCGACAAGACCTTCGACCGCGTGACCGTGGCCTTCGGGCTGCGCAACATGACGCACAAGGAACGTGCACTGGCCGAGATGCGGCGCGTGCTCGTCCCGGGCGGGCAACTGCTCGTGCTCGAGTTCAGCAAGGTCGCTCCTCCCTTGGCCAAGGCCTACGACGTCTATTCCTTCAAGGTCCTGCCCTGGCTGGGCCAGAAGGTCGCCGGCGATGCGCAGAGCTACAAGTACCTGGCCGAGTCGATCCGCATGCACCCGGATCAGGAGACGCTCGCCGGCATGATGCGAGACGCCGGCTTGGCACGGGTTCACCACTTCAATCTCACCCTGGGCGTGACTGCGCTGCACGTCGGAACCCGCATGGAATAAGGCGCTGCAGACCGCGACAGCTCGGGGCGGCCGGACAGCCTCCCGCGAATGTGGGCTTGAGCGGGTATTGCGCATTGGATAGCTTGCAGTCATGGAGTGGATGCTGTTTCTGGGTGGCTTGGTGCTGACGGGCCTGATCGCGGGCGCCGCGTGGGTCTCCCGCTACCGTGCCCAGTTGCAGCGCAACCGAGACGCGTTGATGCGCAGCTACGAGCGCACCTATGTCGGACTGCAGGGCTTCGTCGGCCAGCCCGAGGCGCAGGGCAGCGCCGACCTCCCGATGCATCCGGCCCACGAGCGCACGTCCCCCAGCATCGAGGCGCTCAGCGCCGACCTGATGCGGCGCGCCTCGGTCGCGGGTCAGGCCACCGCCGCACTGACCCAGAACACCACGATCCCGCCCGACGTGCGCGCCCAGCTCCAGGCCGAGCAGGAGCAGGTACTGCGTGATGCCAAGCTGGTCTTCATGCGGCTGATTGCCGCGTGGGACGGCGCCAATGCCGACGAACTGCACGCCACGCTGAGTGCAGACGCCTATCAGCGGCTTGTCGACGACACCCGGCTCAGCCCTCGCGAGGGTGCCCCGACCGACATCCTGACCCTGACGGCCGAGGCTGTGGAGCGCCCTGCCTCTTCGACGATGCCGGGCGCGTCTGACGCCGACACCGTCCATGTGCGCTTCTCCGGGCTGTATCGCACGGCCCTGTCCTCTTCGGCGCGCCGCTTCGATACCGTATGGAGCTTCAGCCGCGGTGAGGACGGCCTGCGTGTGATCGAGATCCAGCCGATCTGAACCCCGCCGCTGCCGGACATGCCGACTGCGGGTGGCGAATACACTCGCCGGGCACGAAGTACCCGCCGCGGGTGTGTGCAACCCCAACTGCATGTCGATCGATCAAGCGCTTTCCGCCCTGGCTGCACGCGCAGCCAACCCCATGATCGCCGCCGAACCCTGGGCGCTGGCGCAGCTGCGCCCGCACGCCGGGCAGCGCTTTGCCGTCAAGCTGGCGCCCTTTGCGCTGAGCTTCGCCATCCAGAGCGACGGGCGCCTGGGAGCCGGTGAGCCGGACGCGCCGCTGGCGCCGGCCAATGTGCGCATCGAGCTGACGCCGGCCGCGTTGACAAGCAGCGGGCCCGAGCGCCTCAAGCATGTGCGCATCGAAGGCGATGCCGCGCTCGCTCACAGCCTCGGCGCGCTGGCGGCCCAGCTGCGCCCCGACGTCGAGCACGCACTGGCCAGCCTGGTGGGCGACATTGCCGCGCGTCGCATCGCCGAGGCGCTGCGTACGGCCTTCGAGGCGGCACGCAGCTTTGCGCAGCAGAGCGCCGACACGGCGGTGAAGCGCGCCGCCTACACGGATCCGATCATCCTCGCCCGCGAGCCTTTCGTGCAGCTCAGCACCGAGACCCGTGCGCTGCGCGACCAGCTTGAGCGCATGAGCAAGCGCATCGAGTGGCTTGAACGACTCTCCCCCAGGAAGGGCGCCCCCGCGGCATGAAACTCGCCCGCACCCTCAAGATCCTCGGCGTGGCCTGGAAGTACCGGCTCGATACGCTGGTTCCCGCGCAGCACCTGCCCTGGTTTGCCCGTCTGCTGCTGTCCCCGCTGAAGCTCGCCGCCGAACCCGCGCAGCCGCGTGGACAGCGTCTGCGCGAGGCCTTCGTCGAGCTCGGCCCGATCTTCGTGAAGTTCGGTCAGCTGCTCTCGACACGGCGCGACATGCTGCCCGAGGACATCGCCAACGAACTGTCGCTGCTGCAGGACCGCGTGCCGCCCGAGGCGCCGGGTACGGCCGAGCGCATCATCGAGCGCGCACTCGGCGCAGCTCCGACCGAGCTGTTTGCAAGCTTTGACTCCAAGCCCGTGGCCAGTGCCTCGATCGCGCAGGTGCACCGTGCCACGCTCAAGGGCGACAAGCGGCCCGAGGAGGCCGGCCGCCAGGTGGCCGTGAAGGTCCTGCGACCGGGCATGCGCAACGTGATCCAGAAGGATCTTGCGCTGATGCACACGGCCGCCCAGCTCATCAAGCGCATGAGCGAGGACGGCCGACGCCTGCGGCCCGATGATGTGGTCAATGAATTCGACCGCATCTTGAATGACGAACTCGATCTGCTGCGCGAGGCCTCGAACTGCGCCCTGCTGCGCCGCAAC
>DASSQC010000302.1:0-4619 GCA_035702705.1 Burkholderiaceae bacterium
ATTGTTCTGCCACCCACCGCAGATGCCGTTGTTGCACCACGGGTTCTTGCCGCCTGCCGGGTAGGTCCAGCCGGTCAGTGCATAGGCATAGTTGCGCACCGTCGTGTTGTCGTAAGTGGCTGTGCACGTGCCGCCCTTGAGCGTGCCGTCCAGATTGAGCTCGCAGACGCCGATGCTGAAAAGCTGCAGCAATTCACGGGCATAGTTTTCGTTGGGTGCGGCGGCCTCGTTGTTGACCATGTCCAGGTAGTCGCCCATCAGCGGGGAGAGTGTGACCTCGCGCAGGATGGTGCGATAGTTGCCGAAGGCGTTGTTGCGCAGCATCTGGTAGTACTCGCGCATGCCGTAGGTCCCTTCGGTTTCCCGGTCCGACACCACCACGATCTGCGACAGGGCGTGGGCCATGCGCTGCCGGAGCTGGTCGGGGTTTTCGACCGCCTGGCGGAAGAAGTCCCACTTCAGTGGCTCTGAGCTGTACCAGTCGCGCCAGCAGTTGTCACGCGGCGTGCCACCCTGCGGGAACTTCGCATTGCAGAAGTCCTTTTCCATGGTGGTGTTGATTTCATCGGTCCCACCGCTGGCATAGACGGATGCGGGCGCAACGAACTGGTCCAGCAGGTATTGCCGGAAGCCCCTGGACTGCACCGCCGCGATCTCGGTCTCGTTCGGACCGAAGCTCATCTGTTGCAGGAAGCGCGAGGCCTCCAAGGCGGTGGGCGATGCGGCCGGGGGCGGCGCCGGTGCGGGTGCGGGGCCAGGTGCCGGCGCAGGGCCGGGCGCGGGTGAGCTTGTCGCGGGCGACGTGGTGGATCCCCCACCGCCGCAGGCGGCCAGCGCCACGGCGATCGACAGGCCCAGTGCGGCGCTGCGCAGGATGGTTGAAGGCATGCGGTGTTGTCCGTGCAAGACCCGCGGCACGAGTGCCTGCGGAGTCGGTTCAGTCCAGAGCGAACACTAGCAACGCCCAGGCCATGCGCCCATTGCCAGTTGAGGTGTGCGCAACAGGCGGTGTACCTGAGACCGCCCGCGCGCAGTGGGTCACGGGGGCCTGGCCGCATACGTCCGCACCCGGACGCAGACAGGATGGAAATCGACACGCCTATAATCTCAATTTCCCGGCGACTCACATGACCAAATTCGTCTTCGTTACCGGTGGCGTGGTGTCCAGCCTTGGCAAGGGCATCGCCGCAGCCTCGATCGCTGCGCTTCTCGAAAGCCGCGGCCTCAAAGTCACCCTCCTCAAGCTCGACCCCTACATCAATGTCGACCCCGGCACGATGTCACCGTTCCAGCACGGTGAAGTGTTCGTGACCGAGGACGGGGCCGAGACCGACCTTGACCTGGGCCATTACGAGCGGTTCATTTCCGCCAAGATGCGCAAGGTCAACAACTTCACGACCGGCCAGATCTACGAGTCCGTCATCCGCAAGGAGCGGCGCGGCGAGTACCTCGGCAAGACCGTGCAGGTGATTCCGCACATCACCAACGAGATCCAGGCCTTTGTCGAGCGCGGCGCGCACGCCCACTGGGGCGACGCGACCGACGTGGCGATCGTGGAGATCGGCGGCACGGTGGGTGATATCGAATCGCTGCCCTTCCTGGAGGCCGCCCGCCAGATGGCGCTCAAGCGTGGCCGCGATGGGGCCTGTTTCGTGCATCTGACGCTGGTGCCCTACGTGGCCAGCGCCGGCGAACTCAAGACCAAGCCGACCCAGCACAGCGTGCAGAAGCTGCGCGAGATCGGCATGCAGGCCGACGTGCTGCTGTGCCGCGCCGACCGGCCGATTCCGGATGACGAGCGCGCAAAGATTTCTCTGTTCTCCAATGTGCCGCTCGATGGCGTGATCTCGGTCTGGGATGCCGACAGCATCTACAAGGTGCCGGCCATGCTGCATGCCCAGCACGTCGATGACCAGATTCTTGCGAAGCTGAATCTCAAGGCCAGGCCGGCCGACCTGTCGGTCTGGAACAAGCTGGTCTACACGCTTGAGCACCCGCAGCACGAGATCAGGATCGGCATGGTGGGCAAGTATGTGGACCTCACCGAGAGCTACAAGAGCCTGACCGAGGCGCTGATTCACGCCGGCATCCACACCCAGACGCGAGTCAGGATCGAGTATCTCGACTCCGAGGAGATCGAGGCAGGCGGCACCGGCGGCTTGAAGCATCTGGATGCCATCCTGGTGCCCGGCGGCTTCGGCAAGCGCGGCACCGAGGGCAAGATCAAGGCCATCCAGTACGCCCGCGAGCACAAGATTCCCTATCTGGGCATCTGTCTGGGCATGCAGCTGGCCACCATCGAGTTCGCGCGCCACGTCTGCGGCATGGAAGGCGCCAACAGCACCGAGTTCGATCCTGACACGCCGTATCCGATCGTGGCGCTCATTGATGAATGGGTGGACCGCAGCGGCAAGAAGGAAGTACGTACGGCCGACAGCGATCTGGGCGGCACGATGCGACTCGGTTCGCAGAAGTGCCCGGTCAAGCCCGGCACGCTGGCTCACGATATCTACGGCGACTTCGTCAATGAACGTCATCGCCACCGCTACGAGGTCAACAACACCCTGGCCGGCAAGCTCGAGGAAAAGGGCTACGTGATCTCGGCGCGTACCCCCACCGAAGACCTGCCTGAGATGATGGAGTACGGCACGAATCTGCATCCCTGGTTCGTGGGCGTGCAGTTCCATCCGGAATTCACCAGCACCCCGCGCGACGGCCATCCGCTGTTCATCGCCTACGTCAAGGCCGCGCTGGCGCACCAGCAGCAGCTCGCCGGGGGCAAGGTGGCTGTGGCAGCCGAATAGCCCGCAGGCCGGGCGGTGCGGCCTGCTTGGTGCGGGCCGCGCAGAACTCGCAAAGGTTTCGCATGAAGCTGTGCAACTTCGATGTCGGGCTGGACAAGCCCTTTTTCCTGTTCAGTGGCCCCTGCGTGGTCGAGTCGCGCGATCTGGCGCATGAGACCGCCGGCCGGCTGAAGGAAATCACAGGCAAGCTGGGCATTCCCTTCATCTACAAGAGCAGCTACGACAAGGCCAACCGCTCCAGCGGCAAGAGCTTCCGTGGCCTGGGTATGGACAAGGGGCTGGAGATCCTGGCCGACACGCGCGCCAAGTTCGGCGTACCCATCGTGACCGATGTGCACACCGAAGCAGAGATCAAGGACGTGGCTGCCGTGGTAGACGTGATCCAGACGCCTGCCTTCCTCGTGCGCCAGACGGACTTCATCCGCGCCTGTGCGCAGAGCGGCAAGCCGGTGAACATCAAGAAGGGACAGTTTCTTGCGCCGCACGACATGAAGAACGTGGTCGACAAGGCCCGCGAGGCTGCGCGCGAAGCAGGGCTGCCCGAAGACAGCTTCATGGTCTGCGAGCGCGGTGCGAGCTTCGGCTACAACAATCTCGTGAGTGACATGCGCAGTCTGGCCATCATGCGCGAGACAGGCTGTCCGGTGGTGTTTGATGCGACGCACTCCGTGCAGCTGCCCGGCGGTCAGGGCACGAGCTCCGGCGGCATGCGCGAGATGGTGCCCGTGCTGGCCCGCGCAGCGGTGGCCGTGGGTGTGGCCGGCCTGTTCATGGAGACGCATCCGGATCCGGCCAACGCCAAGTCCGACGGCCCGAACGCCGTGCCGCTGGGCAAGATGGAAGCGCTGCTGTCCACGCTCGTCGAGCTCGATCGCATCACCAAGAAGAACGGTTTCCTTGAAACCGACTTTGCAGCCTGAAGCTTCGGGAGACGGCATGAGCAAGAAGGGCTACATCCTGGCCGATGTGCAGGTCACCAACCCCGCGCAGTACGCCGAGTACCGCAAGTGGTCCACCCTGGCCATGCAGGCGCATGGCGCCAGGCCGCTGATCCGCGGCGGCGCCACCGAGCGCCTGGAAGGCCGCGAACCCGGGCGCATGGTGCTGCTGGAATTTCCCAGCGTGCAGGCCGCCCGGGCGTTCTACGACTCACCGCAGTACCGCCGGGCGCGCAACGCCCGGGAAGGCGCCGCGATCATGAACATGATGATCGTGGAGGGCGTCTGAGGCACGCCCTGCCGGGCCGGCAGATCCCGGTTCCGTGCGGGCAGCAGCCTCCGGATTTCCCGCATGAGCGAGGCTGAATCCAGCATTCATGCGGGTTTCCAGCCCAAAATGGCTCAAGAGCCGCACCAGACAAGCGAGAAGCCATCCTGGACAGCAGACTTCGGACAGTTTCTACAAGCATCTCAAACCCTAGATCGGAAACCGACAGACCATGACCGCCATCGTTGATGTGATCGGCCGCGAAATCCTGGACAGCCGCGGCAACCCCACCGTCGAGTGCGACGTACTGCTGGAAAGCGGCGTGATGGGCCGCGCCGCGGTGCCCTCCGGCGCCTCCACCGGCAGCCGCGAAGCCATCGAGCTGCGTGACGGCGACAAGAGCCGCTATCTGGGCAAGGGCGTGCTCAAGGCGGTTGAGCACATCAACACCGAGATCGCCGAGGCCATCATGGGCCTGGACGCCAGCGAGCAGGCCTACATCGACAAGACCCTGATCGACTTGGACGGCACCGAGAACAAGGGGCGCTTGGGCGCCAACGCGATCCTGGCGGTGTCGTGCGCGGTGGCCAAGGCCGGTGCCGACGAGGC
>DASSQC010000303.1:0-2099 GCA_035702705.1 Burkholderiaceae bacterium
GGCACATGGCAATTTCCAGCTGGCGGCGCTGGCCGTGGGAGATGCTGCTGGCGGTGCGCTGGGCCACCTCGCTCAAGCCCACCTGCGCCATGCAGGTGTGCGCGCGGGCCCGCAGTGCGGCGTCCTGCATCGCGGCCGGCCCGATGCGCCAGGGCGCCGGATCTGCGGCCTGCGCGGCCAGGCGGACGTTTTCCAGCACGGTGAAGTCGGTGAAGAGCGTGCTGCGCTGATAGGTGCGGCCCAGGCCGGCGCGCGCGCGTTGCGGCTGCGCGGTGTGGGTGACATCTGTCCCGAGCAGTTCCACCCGGCCATCGCTGGGCGGCAGCTCGCCTGCGAGCACGTTCACCAGCGTCGACTTGCCCGCGCCATTGGTGCCGATGACGGCATGCACTTCGCCGCGCTTGAGTTCGAGCGAGACCTCGCTCACCGCCACCAGGCCGCCGAAGCGCCGGGTGATGCCTTGGGCACGCAGCAGCGGCGTGTCAGCCATGGGGGCTTCCCGCTTGTCTGACAAGGCTTTCCAGCCACTTTGGCCTGAAGAAGCGCTTGAATGCTCGATCTGCGTTTCATTGTCCGGGCGTGGGGTGGGCGCAAGCCGGTCCAGCAGCCCGGCCAGCCCCCGCGGCATGAACACCACACAGGCGATGACGGTGGCGCCCATCCAGAGCTGCCAGTGCTTGCTGGCCTCGCCGATCAGCGCCTGCGATTGAAAGGCATCCTTGAGCAGCAGATAGGCCGCTGCGCCCAGCACCGCACCGCGCAGGCTGGAGAGGCCGCCGAGAATGAGCATCACCAGCACCGTGCCGCTGGTGTGCCAGCCAAGCATCTCGGGGTTCACATAGGCGTCCTTCACGGCCCACAGAAACCCGGCCAGCCCGGCCACCGCGGCGGACAGCACGTAAGCCGCCAGCTTGTACGCAAAGGTGTTGAAGCCCAGGGCACGCATGCGCTGCTCGCTGGCCTTGATGCCGGCCAGGGCGCGGCCGAAGCGGCTGCGATTCAACACCGCCAGGCCGGCGAGTGTGGCGATGAGCAGCGCCAGGCAAAAGCCGTAGAATACCGGCGCGCGGTCCAGATCCAGCGGCCCGCTCGCGGGCTTGAGGTTCATGTAGATGCCGTCCGTGCCGCCGCCCAGGGGCGTGTCATGGAACAGGTAGTAGGCCATCTGCGCGAAGGCCAGCGTGACCATGATGAAGTACACGCCCTGGGTACGCAGGGCCAGCGCCCCGGTGACAAGCGCAAAGCCGGCCGCGGCCAGCACGGCCAGGGGCAGCAGCATGATCAGGGCGCCGGGCGTATCCGCAGGCGAAGCCAGCACCGCCACATAGGCCGCGATGCCGAAGAAGGCGGCATGCCCCAGACTGACCAGGCCCGTGCGGCCCACCAGCAGATCCAGGCCCGCCACGAAGATGGCGTAGATCATGATCTTCACGGCGAGGTCCGTGCCGTAGCGGCCGAACACAAAGGGCACGACGGCGAGCAGCACGAGCGCGATCAACAGCGGCGCGGCACGCATCAGATTTGGCCATGTGAGCGCGCGCTTCACTTCCCTGCCCCGCCCATGCTGCTGCCAAACAGCCCCTGCGGCTTGATGAGCAGCACGGCTGCCATCAACACATACACGAGCACCCCGGCCGCCTGCGGCAGCAGCACCTTGCCGAAGGTGTCGACGAAACCGATCAGCAGCGCTGCGACGAGTGCGCCCTTCACCGAGCCGATGCCGCCGATCACCACCACCACAAAGCTGATGATCAATATCTGCTGGCCCATGCCCGGAAAGGCCGTGGTCACGGGCGCGGCCACCATACCCGCCAGCGCGGCCAGCGCCACGCCTGCGGCAAACACCAGGCGGTACAGCAGGCGAATGTCCACACCGAGCGCGGCCACCATCTCGCGGTTCATGCTGCCCGCGCGGATCTGCATGCCCAGCCGCGTGCGCGAGAAGACCCAGGCCAGCCCGAGCACCGCCGCCAGGCACACGCCGCTGATGAACAAGCGATACACGGGGTAGCTCAGTACCTCGGTCAGCGCCAGGCTGCCGGCGAGGAACGCCGGCGCCGGCATGCTGTAGACGTCATCACCGATCAGCAGGGAGCGCA
>DASSQC010000304.1:0-16566 GCA_035702705.1 Burkholderiaceae bacterium
CACCACCACGACATGCCGCTCAGCCATAGTGCCGCCCCTGCCAGGTGCCGCGCATGCTCAGGGGCACGAAGCGCATGAACAGCGACTCGCTGAACAGATCGTCCTGCCGGGCGGCGCGGATGGCTTCGAGATGCGCACCCGAACGCGCATAGGCATCCATGTCGGCAATGCTGTTCCAGATGCTGAAGGTGGCTTGCCGCAGCAACGGCGCCTCGCCCAGCCCCACCGCCAGCAGACAGCCCTGCGATTGGGCCAGCGCGCGCTCCGAGGGCGGCGAACGGCGCCAGAAGGCAGCGATGCGAGTAGGGCGGATCGAGGCCCGGGTCAACGCCGCAATCGGGCCCTGCTCAGGCCGTTCGGTCGCCGGCTCGAACTGCCTGCCGGACCAGCTGCCACGGCTTGAGAAGGCGCGCAGCTTGCACTCGAAGAATTCGCGCCCGCGTGCCCGGTAGGCCGCCAAACCGGGCGAGTTGCGCAGGAAGTCGTCGGCATGCGCCTCGGTCTCGAACACGCAGAACACCCCCTGCCGCGTGCTGCTGGGCCGCAGGCCGAAGCCGCCGTGATGGCCCGAACCCATCACCTTGCACAGGCGCAGGCCGGGTGCACGCCGCAACCCGAAACGCCCGAACAGGAAGTGGTTGAAGCCCCAGAGGCGATGGTGCCGATCAAGATCGATCAGCACGATGGTGGCAACCTCCGCAGACACGCAACGCCTCCCTCCAGTTCGCCGGATGCAGTGCTCCGGGTCAATCTCATGGGCGTCGGCGCCGGGCAGTGCGCCTACTTGTCGTCCGACCCCAAGTCGCCCAAGCCGTAGCGGCGCAACTTCACATACAGGCTTTGCCGTGACAGGCCGAGCATCTCCGCGGCCGATGCACGGTTGTCGCCCGTGAGCTGCAGGGCGGCCTCGATGCACATCTGTTCGATCAGGTCCGTGGTCTCGCCAACGATGTCCTTGAGCGGCACTCGACCGACCAGTTCGGTCAGCTCCGAGACCGACTGCGGCAGCGCCCGGCCCGCACGCGGATCCGCGCTCAGACGACGGCCGACATCGCGGATCACGAAGCCCAGGCAGGGCGTCTCGCCGCCCAGTGCCGAGGTGGCGGAAATCTCCACCGAAGCCGATGTGCCGTGCTGCCCACGCAGCGTGGTCGCAAACAGGTGCACCGAGCCGTACTGCTTGAGATTGGACAGCAGCACGCTGAGATCCACACCCGAGCGTCCGAGCCAGCGCTCGAGCGACTGGCCGATGACTTGATCCCGCGAGGGGGCCTCGACCAGCTCGATGAATGCAGCGTTGCTCACCAGCACCTTGCCACCCGGGTCGGTGATCACGAAGGCGTCCGGAGCCCGTTCCATCAGCTTGAGCAGCATGGCACGGCCTCCGGCATCGCTTGCGCCCAGGGGAGTCGCAGACTGCTGCAGACCCAGGCGCATCAAAAACACGACGCCACCCTCCTGACGGAACAGCGAGACAGCCAGCATGACATTGCGCCCCTGCCCGCGGATGCTGACGCTGACCTGCTCGGCCCGGCCGGAGGCGCGTGCATCGTCCAGCACACCCTGAACCACGGCACTCCCCCCCTCGAACCAGTCGAAGAAAGGCTTGCCGACGATGCGCTTGACCGAGTCGCCGATCAGATTGGCGGCCGCCTGGTTGGCCTCGGACACGCGCAGGGTGTTGCCGTCGACCACCAGCACTGCATCCGTGGACTGCTCGAACAGCAGGCGATAGCGCGTCTCCATGTGGCGCAGGCGCAGGTAGTCGCGCTGCATGGACTGCTGCGCCTCCACCAGCCGCTGCTGCAGGGCAGCGAGTGCACGCAGGTCGCGGCCGAAGACCACGATGCGGCCTTCCTTGCCGACCTGCAGGGCCGAATACAGCAGGGGGATGTCCGCACCACGCGCAGAGGTGTGGTTGATGTGGCGCCATTTGCCGGCGGTGCGGGACGCCGCGTCCTTGAGCAGGGACTCCACCTTGGCACGGCTGTCAGGCGTGACCGTCTGCACCCAGGCCTGACCGACCCACTTTCGAAACTCCTCGTGCGGCAGTTCCTCCGAGGAGATCGAGATGTCGCGAATGATGCCGCTGCTGTCGAGGATCAGCGCCATGTCGGATGCCGTCGCGACCAGGGCTGCAGCAGTTTCTGCATCCAGGCCAGCGAGGAACTGCTTCGGCGCTGAAAAACGGTTCACTGGGATGACTTCCTGATCGAGCTCTCGCTCTTCCCGCTCGCTGACTAGTGGATCAGTTCTCAAGTTTTCCGTCTCGCGTCAACATCGGTGCTCTTGAGCCAACACCCGATCGGCCGCGGCGGACAATGCCGACCTCGCGTCCGAGCCCATGCAGTCCGCGCCGACCAGCGCTGCGTACTCCGGGTGATGTGCAAACGCCGCACCCCCGACCATCACCACAAGGTGCGGATTCCGGGCAGCGCGACGCAGCGCGACGATAACCGAGCCGAGCCTGTCAATCTGCTGCTCGGAGCCGACCGACAGACCCAGGACGTCGAGCCACTGCCCCTTGACCGCCTGGAGCAGCTCGCGCCGAGAGGGCTCCATCAGCTGCGCCACGGACCAGCCGGCGCGGGCGAAGAACTCTCCGAGCATGGACAGGCCGAAGGTGTGCTGCCCATCGGGTGCAGCGGCCAGAAGAATGCAGCGGCCTTCGATTTCGGGATTCACATGCTCCCGCGCCTCGGCGCGGAACCGCGCGCTGAGATCAAACAGCAGCTTCTGGATCCGCCACAGACCGAGCGTGACATCGGCAAAGCTGCAGCTGTCGGACTCCCACATTGCGCCCAGGCGCTGCGCGGCGGGTGACAAGACGTCGAGAAACACCTGTTCGATGGCGATCCCGCCTTCGAGCAGCTCATCGATCAGCGAGAGGGCAGCGGCTTCGTCATTCCGAAGGGTGGCCTGCGCCAGCCCGACTGCCGCCGCCGCACAGCGACCGTGCTGACGTCCGGGACTGATGAAGTGCGCGCCGGGGGCCTGTTGATTGCGCAGCAGCCGGGGAATCAGCTCCGTGTGGATGGCCTGGATCAATCGGCCATGATGCGCTGCCGGCGGAGGTCGCGGCGACATCCTGGGCTCGACGGCCTCCTCGGCCACAGCATCGCGCCCCATCCAATCGATGCCCCCCGAACCCCGATCTCGCTCGGCGTCATGGTCTGAACGCATGCGCGCACCTCCTCCCTGGAATTGCGACTTGGCAAGCACCTCAGACGCGGGGCCCGGGCAATGACAGCCCCGACCAGGTGGGTGAGCGGGCCAACCGAGCTGGCCAAATGCCGCGCCGCGTGCATCATGAGCAGGCGAACATGCGGAACCTGTACGAGCGTTGTACACGTTCACCCCTATTCCGTCAAAGCAAGTTGACACATTGCCCTGCACGCTTGCTCCTGGTGCTGTCGAATCCATGCATTCCACCGCCGGGAATCAGCACGGATCCGTCACTGTTCAGAGTGACCGAGGCCTTTGTCTATGTCAAGGACTAATTACGTCAATCTATGTTGACACTTTCTGTGGCTCAGACTAGATTGCATTGACACCTTTTGGCCATGGAGGCCCTGTCAATGCAGGCTCCCAAGACAGCGCGGGACTCCCGAGCAGCGCTCTACACGCCGGACGAGCGAGCCCGTCGTGACGCCACGGTCTGGACACTGGTCCAGGGGGTGTTGGCCCCCGTGCAGTTCATCGTCTTTCTGGTCAGCCTCGGCCTGGTGCTGCGCTATCTGCACAGCGCGGCAGGCGAAGGCGCCGCGCTCTGGTCTGTCGTAGTCAAAACCGCCGTGCTGTATCTGATCATGGTCACCGGCAGCATCTGGGAGCGTGTGGTGTTCGGGAAGTACCTGTTTGCACGTCCCTTCTTCTGGGAAGACATGGTCAGCATGCTCGTCCTGGCCTTGCACACCGCCTACCTGGTCGCATGGTGGACCCATGCACTGACTGCAGTGCAGCTGGCCTGGCTGGCACTGGCGGCCTATCTGACCTATGTCATCAATGCCGCACAGTTCGTGCTGAAGCTGCGCGCAGCCCGCCGCGACGAAGCGCGCATGGCCCCCGCCGGACGCGCACTGCCCAGTCAGGGAGCCACCGCGTGAGCGAAACCAATCCAGCGCACATGACCTCGACCGGCTGCTCGGAGCCGGCCGTGATTCGAGAGCGCGGCCAGCACGAGGTGTTCTGCGGGCTGACCGGCATCATCTGGCTGCACCGCAAGATGCAGGACGCCTTCTTCCTCGTCGTGGGCTCGAGAACATGCGCGCACCTGCTGCAGTCGGCCGCCGGGGTCATGATCTTTGCAGAACCCCGCTTCGCAACCGCCATCATCGAGGACCGCGACCTTGCGGGCATCGCCGATGCCAATGATGAACTCGACCGGGTGGTCGATCGGCTGCTGGAACGGCGCCCCGACATCCGCGTGCTGTTCCTCGTCGGTTCCTGCCCGTCCGAGGTCATCAAGCTGGACCTGAGCCGTGCAGCGCAGCGCATGGATTCGAAACGTGCGCCGCAAACCCGCGTGCTGGCGTACTCGGGCAGCGGCATCGAAACCACCTTCACCCAGGGCGAGGATGCCTGCCTGGCAGCGCTCGTGGCCCACATGCCTGCGACGCAGGACGCCACGCCGCGCCTTCTCGTGGTGGGCAGCCTCGCAGACATCGTCGAAGATCAGTTCAGCCGTCAGTTCAGCCAGATGGGAATTGCGCAGGTCGACTATCTGCCCGGCCGGCGCGCCGGCGTGCTGCCGCCTGTCGGTCCTGGCACCCGCTACCTCCTGGCGCAGCCCTTCCTCGCTGAAACCGCACGCCTGCTCGATACCCGAGGTGCACTGCGCATCCCTGCACCCTTCCCTCTTGGCGAGGAAGGCTCGAGTCTGTGGTTCGAGGCCGCAGGTCGTGAGTTCGACATCGCGCCGGCCCACGTGCAGCAGGTGCTGGCACCAGCCCGTGAGCGCGCACGCGCGGCACTGAGCCGCCACCGCGGCGCACTGCAGGGCAAGCGCATCTTCTTCTTCCCGGATTCGCAGCTGGAAATCCCGCTGGCGCGGATGCTGGCGCGCGAACTGGGCATGGTGCTCTGTGAGGTCGGTACCCCGTTCCTGCACCGCACCCATCTGGCTGAGGAGCTGGCCCTGCTACCGCCAGGAACGCAGCTGGCCGAAGGTCAGGATGTCGAACGCCAGCTCGATCGATGCCTCCAGTCCGGCGCCGATCTGGTGGTGTGCGGTCTCGGCCTGGCCAATCCGCTCGAAGCGCGTGGCAAGGCCACCAAGTGGTCGATCGAACTCGTGTTCTCGCCCATCCAGGGCTTCGAACAGGCCGGCGATCTGGCCGAGCTCTTTGCCCGCCCGTTTGTCCGTCGTCTCAAGCTGGTGGCCTAGGCCGGAAAACACATGCAACTGACGCTCTGGACCTACGAAGGACCGACCCATGTGGGTGCAATGCGCATCGCCACGGCCATGCGCGACGTCCATTACGTGCTGCATGCACCGCAGGGGGACACCTATGCGGATCTGCTGTTCACGATGATCGAGCGGCTGCCGCGGCGGCCGCCGGTGACCTATACCACCTTCCAAGCCCGGGACCTGGGCAAGGACACGGCCGAGCTCTTCAAGGACGCTGCTGCACAGGCGCACGCGCGCTTCAAGCCTGCGGCCATGCTGGTAGGCGCATCCTGCACCGGCGAGCTGATCCAGGACGACCCCGCCGGGCTGGCCGCGGCCATCGGACTGCCCATTCCGGTGGTGCCGCTCGAACTGCCCTCGTACCAGAAGAAGGAAAACTGGGCTGCCGCCGAAACCTTCTATCAGCTGATTCGCCATCTAGCGCGTACTGCGCAGCCGCAGGCCCAGACCGCGCAGCCCAGCTGCAACATCCTCGGCCCCACCGCGCTTGGCTTCCGGCACCGCGACGACGTGCGCGAAATCACCTCGCTGCTTGAAAGCATCGGCGTGCAGGTCAATGTGGTCGCCCCGTTGGGCGCGTCGGTGCAAGACCTGACACGGATTCCGCACGCAGCGTTCAATGTGGTCCTCTATCCGGAAGTCGCATCGACCGCTGCACAGTGGCTGCAGCGCAATCACAAGCAACCCTTCACACGCACGATGCCCATCGGCGTGCGCGGCACGGACGCCTTCGTGCGCGAAGTGGCCGGACTCGCAGGCATCGACCCGGATCAGGCCCTGGAGCGGGCACGCGAAGCGCACCCTTCACGATCTGCGTGGTACAGCCGCTCGGTGGATTCGACCTACCTGACCGGCAAGCGGGTCTTCATCTTCGGCGATGCCAGCCACGCGATTGCCGCAGCGCGCGTGGCCAGCGAGGAAATGGGCTTCACGGTGGTGGGTCTGGGTACCTACAGCCGGGAATTCGCACGCGATGTACGCGAGGCGGCCGAGAAGCTGGGCCTGCAGGCACTCATCACCGACGATTATCTTGAAGTCGAGCAGCAGATCGCCACGCTGCAGCCCGAGCTGGTTCTTGGCACGCAGATGGAGCGACATATCGCCAAGCGTCTGGGCGTGCCCTGTACCGTCATCTCGGCTCCCGTGCATGTGCAGGACTTTCCTGCCCGCTACGCACCGCAGATGGGCTACGAGGGCGCCAACGTCCTGTTCGACACGTGGGTGCATCCGCTCATGATGGGCCTCGAGGAGCATCTGCTGCAGATGTTCCGCAGCGACTTCGAGTTCAACGACGCGGCTCCGGCCTCGCACCTCGGACACGGCGCGGCGCCTCAGCCTGAAGCGCAAAGCGCATCAACTCAGGCCGTCCTGCCTGAGTTGCCGGCAGCCGCAGCGCCTGCAGCCTCGCAGGCCCGTACGCCCGCATCGCCGCGGGCGGCAGAACCCATCGTGCTCGCCCAATGGTCCGCAGACGCCGAGCGCGAGCTCGGCAAGATCCCGTTCTTCGTGCGCGGCAAGGCACGCCGAAATACCGAACGCTACGCGCAAGAGCGTGGCGTGCCGTTGATCACCATCGAGACCCTCTACGATGCCAAAGCCCACTACAGCCGCTGAGCGCAACCGCGCCGGGCTGCCCGGCATCCGCGTGGTGATCGTCACGATGGACAGCCATCTGGTGAGCGCCGTGCAACGTGCACGCAGCCAGCTGGCGCGCCGTCTTCCGGGCCTGACGCTCACCATCCACGCCGCCTCAGAGTGGGGTGACAGCCCGGATCAGCTCCAGGCCTGCGTGGACGATATCGGCCGCGCGGACCTCGTCATCGCCACCATGTTGTTCATGGAGGAGCACTTCCACCCGGTGCTGGCCGCGCTGAAGGCCCGCCGCGAGCACTGCGACGCCATGGTCTGTGCACTGTGCGCCGCTGAGGTCATGCGCCTGACGCGCATGGGCCGGTTCACCATGGACCGCGGCATGAGCGGCCCGCTGGCGCTGCTGCGCAAGCTGCGCGGCAAGTCGAATGCCAGCGGCGAGCGCACACCCAAGTCAGCGGGCGCGCAGCAGATGCGCATGCTGCGACGCCTGCCCCAGATTCTGCGCTTCATCCCGGGGACGGCGCAGGACGTGCGCGCCTACTTCCTGTGCCTGCAGTACTGGCTTGCCGGCTCGCAGGAGAACATCGCCAATCTCGTGCACTACCTTGTGGACCGGTATGCCGACGGTCCGCGCTACGGCTACCGGGGCCTCGCCAAGCCCGAGGCGCCCGTTGAGTACCCGGATGTCGGTCTGTACCACCCGCGCATGGCGGAGCGGTTTTCCGAATCCGTGTCGGCACTGCCGAAGGTGGCAACCACCGGCCAGCGCGGTCGCGTGGGCCTGCTGCTCATGCGCTCGTACCTGCTGGCAGGCAACACGGCCCACTACGACGGCGTGATCGCTGCACTGGAGGCACGCGGACTGCAGGTGGTCCCCGCGTTCGCCAGCGGTCTGGATGCCCGACCGGCGATCGAGGCCTTCTTCCATCCGCAGGGCAAGGTACCGGCCATCGATGCGCTGGTTTCGCTGACCGGGTTCTCGTTGATCGGCGGACCGGCGTACAACGATGCCAAGACCGCCGAGGAAGTGCTCTCGGCGCTTGATGTGCCTTATCTGGCGGTCACGCCTGTGGAGTTCCAGAGTCTGGAACAGTGGGGCGCCTCGGAGCGTGGTCTGCTGCCCGTGGAGAGCACCATGATGGTGGCGATCCCGGAGCTCGACGGATCAACCGGCTCCATGGTCTATGGCGGGCGCCCGGAGGGCGCAGGCCGCAAGTGCACCGGCTGCGAGCGCGCATGCAGCTTCTCCGGGGCCGAGCTCGACCACGACATGCAGGTCTGCACCGAACGTGCCGATGCGCTGGCCGCGCGCGTTGCCCGGCTGGTGGACCTGCGGCGCTCCGAACGGGCCGACCGCCGCCTGGCTGCGGTGATCTTCAACTTCCCGCCAAATGCCGGCAATACCGGCACGGCTGCGTACTTGAGCGTGTTCGAGTCGCTATTCAATACCTTGAAGGCACTGGACCAGGCCGGCTACACGGTCGAGCTTCCGGCCAGCGTGGACGCACTGCGCGACCGAATCATCGAGGGCAACGCCGCCCGGTATGGCGCCAGTGCCAATGTGCACGCGCTGATTGCAAGCGACGACCATGTGCGGCGCGAGCGCTGGCTCAAGGACATCGAAGCGCAGTGGGGCCCTGCGCCGGGCAGGCAGCAGACAAACGGCAGCGCGATCTTTGTTCTGGGCGAACGGTTCGGCAACGTCTTCGTGGGCATTCAGCCAGGCTTCGGCTACGAGGGCGACCCGATGCGCCTGCTGTTCGAGCGGGGCTTCGCACCGACTCATGCCTTCTCTGCCTTCTACCGCTGGATCCGCGAGGACTTTGCCGCGCATGCGGTGCTGCACTTCGGCACGCACGGTGCGCTGGAGTTCATGCCAGGCAAGCAGACCGGGCTCACAGCGGCATGCTGGCCCGATCGCCTGATCGGCGACCTGCCCAACTTCTACCTCTACGCGGCCAACAATCCGTCGGAGGGTGCAATCGCGAAGCGCCGCGCCGCGGCCACCCTGATCAGCTATCTGACACCCCCGGTCACCCAGGCGGGCCTGTATCGCGAACTCATCGACCTGAAGGCCTCGCTGGATCGCTGGCGCAGTCTTGACGGTGAGCATCGTGCCGAGCGCGACAGCCTCGCCACGCTGATCCAGTCGCAGGCGGCCCTTCTGGAACTGGTGCCAAGCGAACCCGCCTGGACGGCCGTCCAGCACGCCGAGATCGACGGTCTGGCCGACCGTGTCCTGGAGCTCGAATACACGCTGATCCCGCACGGCCTGCATGTGGTCGGGCGCGTACCGTCGCTGCTAGAGCGCAACGAGCTCCTGATCGCGCATGCCCAGGGCCAGGTTGCAGGCATTGCGCCTGCACGCTGGCCGGACTTGATCGCCGGCCTCCGCAATGACACCGGGCGCACCGAGCTGCGCCAGGCCCTGATCCAGGACGGGGCAGCCCCCGCCGAGACCGCGGAGCGGCTCGTCGCCGATCTGCTGCGCATGGATGGGCTGCTTCAGGGCAACCATGAAATCGAAGGCGTGATTCATGCCCTCGACGGCCGCTTCGTGCGACCCGCGCCCGGCGGCGATCTGCTGCGCTCTGCGGATGTGCTGCCGACGGGCCGAAATCTGCACGGATTCGATCCCTTCCGCCTGCCCAGCGCCTTTGCCGTGCAGGACGGCGCCAGCCAGGCCGAGCGGCTGCTGCAGCGCCATCTGGCCGACGGACACGGCTTCCCGGAGTCGGTCGCCATGGTGCTGTGGGGAACGGACAACCTCAAGACCGAGGGCAGCCCGATCGCCCAGGCGCTTGCACTCATGGGTGCAACCCCCCGCTTTGACGGCTACGGCCGCCTTGCAGGCGCGAGCCTGATCCCGCTTGAGACCTTGGGTCGTCCGCGCATCGACGTGATGATCACGCTATCGGGCATCTTCCGTGATCTGCTGCCGCTGCAGGTGCGCATGCTGGCTGAGGCCGCATGGCTGGCGGCCAGTGCCGACGAGCCGACTGAGCGGAACTTCATCCGCAAGCATGCCCTGGCCTACCAGGCAGAGCACGGCGGTGACCTCGAAACCGCTGCACTGCGCGTCTTCGGCAATGCCGAAGGCGCCTACGGGGCCAACATCAACCTGCTGATCGACAGCAGCGCCTGGGATGGCGAGGACGAACTCGCTGAGGCCTACACGCGCCGCAAGGGCTTTGCCTACGGCCGCAACGGGCGGCCCGTCAAGCAGCCGGCCCTGCTGGACAGCGTGCTTTCCAAGGTCGAGCTGGCCTACCAGAACCTCGACTCGATCGAACTGGGCGTCACCACCATCGATACCTACTTCGACACACTCGGTGGCGTGAGCCGTGCAGTGCGCCGTGCCAAGCGCAGCGCCGGCGTGCAGGACAGCGAGGCAGCGCCGGTCTACATCGGCGACCAGACGCGCGGCGACGGCGCCGTGCGCACACTCTCCGAGCAGGTGGCGCTGGAGACCCGGACGCGCATGCTGAACCCGAAGTGGTACGAAGGCATGCTCGAGCACGGCTATGAAGGCGTGCGCCAGATCGAGCTGCACATCACCAACACCATGGGCTGGTCGGCCACGACGGGCCAGGTGCAGCCCTGGGTCTATCAGCAGCTGACCCAGACCTTCATGCTCGACCCAGAAATGCGCGAACGACTCGCACGTCTGAACCCAACCGCCTCAGCCAAGGTCGCCAACCGGCTGCTCGAGGCCTCCGAGCGCCAGTACTGGAAGCCGGAAGCGCACGTCCTCGAGGCGCTGCGTCGCGCCGGCGAGGAACTGGAAGATCGAATCGAAGGCGTCTTTGAAGGAAGCACCGCATGACCATGACCCACATTCCGGTAACGGAGATCCAGCGAACGCGTCGCGCCGATGGCGAAGGCAGCGTGCAGGTCCAGCTCGATCCGAATCTCAAGATCGGCAATGCCAAGGTCTTCGCCATCTACGGTAAGGGCGGGATCGGCAAGAGCACCACCTCCAGCAACCTGTCCGTGGCTTTCAGCAAGCTGGGCAAGCGCGTGCTGCAGATCGGCTGCGATCCGAAGCATGACTCGACCTTCACGCTCACGAAGAAGCTCATGCCCACCGTGATCGACGTGCTGGAGTCCGTGAACTTCCATGCCGAAGAACTGCGCGTCGAGGACTTTGTGTACGAGGGCTACAACGGTGTGATGTGCGTGGAAGCCGGCGGCCCGCCTGCAGGCACCGGATGCGGCGGCTACGTGGTCGGCCAGACCGTGAAGCTGCTCAAGGAGCATCACCTGCTGGAAGACACCGATGTGGTGATCTTCGACGTGCTGGGTGATGTGGTGTGCGGCGGATTCGCAGCGCCGCTGCAGCATGCGGATCGTGCGCTGATCGTCACGGCCAATGACTTCGACTCCATCTTCGCCATGAACCGCATCGTCCAGGCGATCGCGGCGAAGGCCAAGAACTACAACGTCCGGCTGGGCGGCGTGATTGCCAACCGCAGCTCGGCCACCGACCAGATCGACAAGTTCAACGAGCGCATCGGCCTGCGCACCATGGCCCGCTTTCCGGATCTCGATGTGATCCGCCGCAGCCGACTCAAGAAGGCCACGCTGTTCGAGATGGAACACTCGCCCGAACTCGAAGCCGTGCAGAACGAGTACCTGCGGCTTGCAGCCTCGCTGTGGGTCGGCACGGAGCCGCTCTACGCGGAGCCGATGAAGGACCGCGAGATCTTTGACCTTCTGGGGTTTGACTGATCATGCACACCACCTACCAGCAACGCCGCGGCCAGATCGAGACCTACTTCGACCGGACGGCCGCTCAGGCCTGGGAGCGTCTGACCTCCAATGCCCCGGTCGGCAGGATCCGTCGCACCGTTCGTGCCGGACGTGACCAGATGCGCAGCACCCTGCTGTCCTGGCTGCCCGAGGACCTGAACGGCCTGCGCATCCTGGATGCCGGCTGCGGCACCGGGGCGCTTGCCGTGGAAGCGGCACGACGCGGTGCGCGTGTGGTCGCCATCGATCTGTCCCCCACCCTGGTGGCGATTGCGCAGGAGCGCATGCCGCGCGATCTCGGTACCGGCAGCATCCAGTTCCTCTCGGGCGACATGCTGAACCCGGGCCTGGGCAGCTTCGACCACGTGGTCGGCATGGACTCGCTGATTCACTACAACGCGACTGATGCGGTGCGCATCATTCGCACGCTCGCCGAACGGACGGAACGCTCGATCGTGTTCACCTTCGCGCCCAAGACACCGCTGCTGGCCGTGATGCACTCGGTGGGCAAGCTGTTTCCCAAGGCCGACCGGGCGCCGTCGATCGAGCCGGTCGGCGAGCAGAAACTGATCCGCCATCTGCGCAGCGAACCGCTGCTGCGCGGCTGGAGTCCGAAGCGCATGGAGCGCATCTCCAGCGGCTTCTACACCAGCCAGGCCCTGGAGCTTGCACGGCGATGAGCAAGCCGCGCCGCCTCTCGAATGTCTGGCTGCGGATCAGTCCGCGGCTGCTGCCGTTCGCCGACGCGGCGACCGAGGAGCTGCCGCTGTCGCGCTTGCTGCGCCTGTCCCTGTTCCAGGTGTCGGTGGGTATGGCCACGGTGTTGCTGATCGGCACGCTCAACCGGGTCATGATCGTCGAGATGGGCATGTCGGCCTGGCTGGTCTCCCTCATGGTCGCGATTCCGCTGGTGTTCGCTCCGTTCCGCGCAATCATCGGCTTCAAGTCTGATACGCACCGCTCCGTGCTGGGCTGGCGGCGCGTTCCCTTCATCTGGTTCGGTACGCTGGCGCAGTTCGGCGGCCTGGCGATCATGCCGTTTGCGCTGATCCTGATGTCCGGCGACAGCAATGGGCCGCCCTGGGTCGGCACTGCGGCTGCCGCACTGGCCTTCCTGCTGACCGGTGCGGGCATGCAGATCACCCAGACCGCCGGTCTGGCCCTGGCGTGCGATCTGGCCCCCAAGGCCGCACGGCCGCGCGTGGTGGCCCTGATGTACGTCATGCTGCTGGTCGGCATGGTCGCCTGCGGCGTGGTGTTCGGCCACCTGCTCGCCAACTTCTCGCAAGTCCGGTTGATCCAGGTGGTCCAGGGTGCGGCAGAACTCACCTTGTTCCTCAATCTCGTGGCCGCCTGGAAGCAGGAACCCCGGGTTCGCGGCCGCGTGTTCACCGAAGCGGAACTGAATTTTCGGGACAGCTGGCAGGTGTTCTCGCGGGCACCCACCGCCATGCGCTTTCTCGTGACGCTCGGACTGGGTACGGCTGCATTCAACATGCAGGACATCATCCTGGAGCCCTACGGCGGCGAAATCCTGAAACTGCCCGTGGGGTCGACCACCACGCTCACGGCACTCATGGCCTTCGGAGCCCTGGTGGCCTTCGGGCTGGCAGCACGCTGGCTGGCCAAGGGCGTGAATCCCTATCGCGTCGCGGCCATCGGCGTGCTGGTGGGCATCATGGCCTTCTCGGCCGTGATCTTCTCCGCACCCATGCAGATGCCCTGGCTGTTCCGCCTCGGCGCAGCGCTCATCGGCTTCGGCGGCGGTCTCTTTGCGGTCAGTACCCTGACTGCCGCCATGAGCCTGGACGATCGCGGGCTCAACGGTCTGGCGCTGGGCGCCTGGGGTGCCGTGCAGGCCGCCTGTGCGGGCACGGCCATCGCGGTGGGCGGCGCGCTGCGCGACCTGGCCTCGACCCTGGCCACACAGGGTGCATTCGGCCCGGCGCTGGTCGATCCGGCCACGGGCTACAGCATGGTCTATCACCTCGAAATCGGTTTGTTGTTCGCGACGCTTGTCGCACTTGGTCCGCTCGTCGGCTCCCGTCGAACGGTCAGATCCACCCCGCAGGACCTCGGCATGGCCGGGGCCTCGGCAGAGCCTCTAAGCACACGGCTTCAGGCATAGGAGAAAAGTCATGGGAACCGGCGCCATCACGCAGTACGTGGACGTTGCACAGATCGTGCTTTACGTCTTCTGGATCTTCTTCTTCTGGCTGGTCGTGTATCTCACGGTCGAAAGCAAGCGCGAAGGCTTCCCGCTCGAAGCGGGCCACAACGACAAGCGCAAGCTGCCCGGCATCTTGCCGATGCCGCGTCCCAAGACCTACCTGCTGCCCCACGGCGGCAGCGTGACCGTCCCCAATGACAACGTCTCGCCGCAGGAATTCAGGGCGCGAGAAGTGCAGCCCTGGGGCGGCGCGCCGATCGAGCCCACCGGCAACCCGATGCTCGACGGCATCGGCCCGGGGGCCTACGCCGATCGTGCCGACGTGCCCGACCAGATGCTCGATGGCAGTGCGAAGATCGTGCCGCTGTCGGCCGCCAAGGGCTTCAGCATTCCGAAGCAGGATCGCAACCCGATTGGCATGACTGTCTACGGCGCCGATGGCGAGGCTGCCGGTCCGGTGACCGAGGTGTGGGTCGACCAGATGGAAATGATGATCCGCTTCCTCGAGATCACCACGGGCTCGGGCGACGCCAAGCGGCAGGTGCTCGTGCCGATCAACTTCACACGCATCGGCCGCGACGGCATCACCGTGCGCGCCATCCTGGCACGCCACTTCGCCAGCATTCCCGGCATTCGCACCCCGGGCCAGATCACGCTGCTCGAGGAGGAGAAGATCATGGCCTACTTCGGCGGTGGCACTCTCTACGCCACCCCCGATCGCCAGGAGCCCCTCCTGTGAGCGATCTGAACAACGGCCGCGAGTACGAGTTCGAGGCGGAGCACGGGCTGCCGGAGCCCCTGCCCGTCGGTGAGCGCGTGCTCTGGCAGGGCGCTCCGGACTGGAAGGCGCTGGCCGTGCAGCGCTTCCACGTGCGCAAGCTGGCGGTGTACTTCGTGCTGATCCTGGGCCTGCGCTTCGGATTCGCGTACAGCGACACCGGCAGCCTCGCCAAGGCCGGCCTGGCCCTGGCCTGGATCGCACCGGCCATCGTGTTTGCGATGGGCATGTGGATCTACATGGCATGGCTGACTGCGCGCACCACGGTCTACACGATCACCGACAAGCGCGTGGTCATGCGCATCGGCATCGTGCTGACCCTGACGCTCAACCTGCCCTTCAAGCGCATCGCACGTGCCGATCTGAGCACGCGCGCCGATGGCGTGGGCAGCATTCCGATGCAGCTTGCGGGTACCGACAAGATCGGCTGGTTCCATCTCTGGCCGCATTGCCGCCCCTGGAAGCTTGCGCAACCCGAGCCCATGCTCAGCCACATCCCGGACGCCCGTCGCGTCGCGCAAGTCCTGGGTGGCGCGTGGGCTGCAGCAACCGGCCTGGCCGTCACACCGCTGGCTCAGCAGGCGGCCACGCCGGCTGCATCCGGCGTGGCATCCACCGCGCCCGCCGCGGCGGGCGACCGTCCCGGCCGGACCACCGCCGGCGAACCCGCACTGGCCGGGGGCTGAGGTCACACAGGCAGATCGCATCATGAGCACCCACACCCCGCACACCCCCACCGCACGTCACCACGACGACATCGTCGTGCCGCGCGGGCCGCTGATCGCCATCGGCCTGCTGCTGGTGCTCAGCGTTCTGAGCGTGGCAGCTGTCCGGCTGTCCGGCCTGGAGATCCGGGAGACCGACGCGCCGGCCGTCAAGACCCGCGCGCTGCGCTTCGAGGATCGACCCGATGGCGCAGTCGCCGTGCTGGATGCAAGGAGCGGCCTGGTGATCGACCAGCTCTACGGCGAGCAGGGCTTTGTGCGCGGCGTGATGCGCGGCCTGGCCCGCGAGCGCAAGCGCCGCGGCGTGGACAGCGGCCCGGCCTTCGAGCTGGTGGCACGCGACAACGGCCGGCTCACCCTGCTCGACCCCTCGACCGGCCAGCGCATCGACCTGGAATCCTTCGGCCCCAACGCCCAGGAATTTGCCCGCCTGCTTGATGCGCCACTGCCATCGGCCGGCATGCACAGCACGGCGCCCCGCCAGGGCACGACCCCGACAACACAACCCTGAGGAGATCGAGCATGAGTCCCGTGACCGAGATCACCAGTTCCGAGCAGGCCACCGCAAAGGCCCTGAACGAAACACTGCTGACACCGCGCTTCTATACGACCGACTATGACGCGATGAACCGGCTCAATGTCGAGCCTGTTCGCGCCGAGTGGGACGCGATGATGGCCGAGTACGAAGGCGACAACAATCACGACCACTTCCAGCGCACCGAGAACTTCAGGGACGAGATCAAGACCCTGCCGCCCGAGCTGCACAAGGAATTCATCGACTTCATGGTGAGCTCGGTGACCTCCGAGTTCTCCGGCTGCGTGCTCTACAACGAGATCAAGAAGCACGTGGCCAACCCGGACATCAAGCAGCTGATGGAGTACATGGCGCGCGACGAGTCCCGCCATGCCGGCTTCATCAACAGCGCGCTCAAGGACTACGGCCTGGGCGTGGATCTGGGCGGACTGAAGCGCACCAAGAAGTACACCTACTTCAAGCCCAAGTACATCTTCTATGCCGTGTACCTGTCCGAGAAGATCGGGTACGCGCGCTACATCACGATCTACCGCCAGCTCGAACGCCATCCGGAACTGCGCTTCCACCCGATCTTTCGCTGGTTCGAGCGCTGGTGCAACGACG
>DASSQC010000305.1:0-6255 GCA_035702705.1 Burkholderiaceae bacterium
CCCGGCGGGAGCTCCAGCTTCACCTGCGTCTGTCCGGTGTCATCGGGCGGAATGAAGCCCGTGGGCAGCATGCCGGCCACACCGATACCGCCCACAAAGAGCACAAGCGAACCCAGCATGGTGGCCGCACGATGCTTCAGACACCAGGCCACCCAGCCCATGTAGGAACGCATCAGGCGGCCATCTGACTCGCCGTGTGCATCATGGCCGCCGTGTGCTGCCACGCCGCCATCGGCAGCGGGCGTCCTGGCAACCCAGGGCTTGAGAATGTAGGCCGCCATCATCGGCGTCAGCACGCGCGCCACCACCAGAGAGGCAAATACGGCCAGCGCCGCCGTCCAGCCGAACTGCACAAAGAACTTTCCGGGAATGCCGCTCATGAAGGCGGTGGGCAGGAACACGGCAATCAACGTGAAGGTGGTGGCAATCACCGCAAGGCCGATTTCATCGGCCGCTTCCATGGCCGCCTGGTAGGGCGTCTTGCCCATGCGCAGGTGGCGCACGATGTTCTCGATCTCGACGATCGCATCATCCACAAGGATGCCCACCACCAGCGACATGGCCAGCAGCGTCACTGTGTTCAGAGTGAAGCCGAGATAGTGCATGCCGATGAAGGCCGGAATCACGGACAGGGGCAGCGCCGTGGCCGCAATGAAGGTGGCGCGCCAGTCACGCAGGAACACCCACACCACCAGCACTGCAAGAATGGCGCCCTCATACAGCAGCCACATCGAACCCTTGTAGCTTTCACGCACGGGCGTGACGAAGTTGAAGGCCTCATTGACCTTGAGGTCCGGGTACTGGGCCTTGAGCGCGTTCAGCGCGGCATTCACGCCGTCGGCCACGTCGATCTCGCTGGCACCCTTGCTGCGGGTGATCTCGAAGCCCACGACCGGCTGGCCGTTGAGCAGCGCAGTCGAGCGGCGTTCGGCCACGGTGTCACGCACGCTGGCAATCTGATCGAGCCGTACCTTGCGGCCATCGGACAGGGAGATGTCCATCCGCGCGAGCTGATCCGCACTCTGCACCGTGGCCAGTGTGCGAACCGACTGCTCCGCGCCACCCACGTCCGTGCGGCCGCCGGAGGCGTCCTGCTGGATGCTGCGCAGCTGGCGCGAGACATCGGCTGCAGTGGCGCCGAGCGCCAGCAGCTTGGCCGGGTCGAGCTCGACTTGCACCTGGCGCGTTACACCGCCCACTCGAGCGACCGCCCCCACGCCGGGCACGGTCAGCAGCTGGCGCGTGACGGTGTTGTCCACAAACCAGGACAGCGCCTCTTCATCCATCCGCTCCGAGGCCACGGTGAAGACCAGAATGGGCGAACCGGACAGGGACAGCTTGCTGACCACCGGGTCGCGCAGGTCGGCGGGCAGATCACTGCGGATCTGCGCCACGGCGTTGCGTACGTCGTCCAGGGCTTCCTGGATGGGCTTTTCCAGACGGAATTCGGCCGTGACGGTGACCACGCCGTCCTGAATGGTGGCGTACTGGTTCTTCAGCCCCTGCAAGGTGGCGATCGAGTTCTCGATCTTGCGGGCGACTTCGGTTTCCAGCTGCGGCGGCGCCGCACCGGGCAGGGACGCACTGACCGTGATGGTGGGCAGCTCGATGTCCGGGAAGCTCTGGATCTTCATCGCATGGAAGGACATGAGTCCGGCCAGCGTGAGCATGATGAAGAGCATCACTCCGGGGATGGGGTTCTTGATGGACCAGGAGGAGACGTTGATGGCCATGGCGCTCGCGCTCCCCGATCAGATGGCGGCCGGACGCGGCCGGCTGGACACGGCAGCAGACGCGGCTGTGGGCGCACCTGCGGTCACGCTCACCAGATCACCGTCTGACAAGAAGGCCACGCTGCTGGCCACCACCCGTGCCTCGGGCTTCAGACCACTGGCAATCTCGATCCGGTCACCGTTGCGGCGCCCCGTGCTCACCTTGGTCTGCTGGACGCGATTGTTCGCATCGATCACGAAGACATAGGCAAAGCCGTCACGCAGCAACACGGCCGACTGCGGCAGCGTGAGCGCGCTCTGGGCGCCGAGCACCAGCTCACCGCGCGCAAACATGCCGGCACGCGCCGCACTGCCTGCAGGCAGGTCCACATAAACCAGCGCATTGCGCGTCTGCGGGTCGATGGTGGGCGCCACAATGCGCACCTTGCCCGCGATGGGCTTGCCCTCGGCACCGGGCACCGTCACATTGGCGCGCATGCCCGGTTGAATGCGGGCCAGCTCGCTGGCGGTGACCTCGGCACGCCACTCCAGGCGCTGGTCGCGGATCAGCCGGAACAGCTCCTGACCCTGCTGTGCGAGAGAGCCCACGGTGGCCTGCCGCGCGCTGATGACGCCGTCGTCCGGGGCCACGACCCGCGTGTGGGCCATGCGCAGTTCATCGGCCTGGACGCGGGCACGCGCTGAATCCAGACGGGCCTTGGCCGTCTGCTCGGCAGTCACGTACTGCAGGACCTGCTGCGAGGACAGTGCGCCGCTCTCGGCCAGCCCGCGTGCGCGCTGTGCGTTGTTGCGGGCCTCGTCCAACTGCGCCTGTGCCTCGGCGGCCGCAGCGCGCGACTGGGCAAGCTCTGCAGCAATCGTGTCGCTGTTGATCCGGGCCAGCAGCTGACCCTTGCGTACCCGATCACCGACGCTCGCATTCACCTCCACCAGGCGATAGCCGCCTACCTCGGGGCCGATGACGGCCTCCTGCCAGGCAGTGACGCTGCCATTGGCCTCCAGGGTCTTCGCCCACTCGCTGCTGACGGGCTGGACGGCGTTGACCGTGAGCGCCGGACGCGCCGTGGATGCAGGCTTTCCTGCAGCCTTGTTGGGGTCCTGCCCGGTCTGCGCCTGGGCCCCGGGGCTACCCGTGCCCAGCGCCAGGGTCAGCGCAATGACCGTGGCCCCGGTCAGGGCGGCGCCCGCCAACAGGACGCGGGGCTGCATGAAGGGCCGCGCAATGACGCGTGTGGCCGGTACAGGCGCAGCCTTCAGATCGGTGTGGTGCTCGGCGGAGGTGTGTTCGGTCATGATGGGAGGCTCTTCGAATGGCGGGAGGGGAGAGGCGGCAAGGGAAAAGGCGGCCGGATGTCGGCTCTGGTGATTTGGGCTCAGCGAATTGCAGGTGATGCGGGCGTTGCAGCGCTTGCCACGGCGGTGTCGAGTGACCAGCCACCGCCCACCGCGCGATACAGGCTGATCCACGCCTGGATGCGCTCGGTCTGGATGTTGATCAGGCTGGACTGGGCCGACAGCGCTGTACGCCGTGCGTCTTCCAGGTCGAGCAGGCTGCCTGCGCCCGCCTCGGTACGCTTGCGCTGCGCCTCAAGAAAGGCGGCAAAGCCTGTGGCTGCGGTCCGCGCATCAGCCTCACGGCGCTGCGCGGCATCCAGCTTGACCAGGGCCTCTTCCACTTCACGCACTGCGTCACGTGCGCGCTGCTCGTACTGGCTCCGGATCTCGTCATAGCGCGCGCGGGCTTGATCCACCGCGGCGCTGCGGCGGCCGGCATCGAAAATGGGCAGGCTCAGGGCCGGGCCGACAGACCAGGTGTTGGCGAAGCTCGTCGGCGCACCACCCACGCCACTGACGCGTGCACGGCTGATGGAGCCCGACAGGGTCAGCCGCGGCCACCGGTCGGCCTGGGCGGCGTCCACATCGCGCAGCGCTGCAGCAGCCTGCCGCTCCAGATTGCGCAGGTCTGGCCGCTGCGTCAGCCACTGGGCGGGCAGCACCTCCACCGCAAAGGCGCGCGGCTGCGGCAGCACCGCGGCGCCGGCACCCAGAAGCTGGCGCACCTCGGCCTCCGGCAGGGCCGTCAGCGCAACCAGGCTCTTGATTTGCACCTCGCACTGCGACTGCTGACCCACGAGACTCAGGGCCGAGTTGGCCGCACTGGCCTGGACCAGCGCGCCGTTGGCGGGCGACTCCAACCCGGCGCGCACCTTGCGCTCGGTCAGGTCCGCTGACAGGCGCTGTGAGGTGGCATCGGCCTGCAGGACCTGCACCAGCTGCTCGCAGCTGCGGTAGCTCACATACGCCTGCGCCAGTTCTGCCGCGATGCTCACACGTGCGTCATGCCAGGCGGCTTCGCTGGCCTGCAGCTGGGCCAGCGCCGCGGAGCGGTTGGCGCGGCCGACACCGAAGAGGTCGATCTCCCAGAGCGTGTCCAGGGACACGGCTGCTGAGTTAGTGATGGAGCCAGCGGCTTGTGTCGCACGGGAGGCCGAAACGCCGCCGTCGACCTGCGGCAGATTGGCGGCGCCAGCTGATCGCAACGAAGCGCGCGCCTGCTCGATACGGGCACGCGCCTGGAGCACCGAGCCATTATTGGCCTGCGCCGCGCTGATCAGGCGCACGAGCGCAGGATCATCGAACTGGGCCCACCACTGCGCCAGGCCATCCACGCGGCCGCCGTGCGCGGCGGCGCCTTCCGGCGAAGCGGGTAGCGGGGCCTGCCAGCGCTCGGGCATGCCCCGCGGCGCTTGCGATGCGGGCGTCACAGTGGCGCAGGCACCCAAGGCAAGGATCAAGGCAGCCGCAGACCCCAGGCGCAGCAGGGGCGAATGTGCCGCCGGGCGAGGCACGGTTTGCAGGAGGGGGGCAGGACGCATGAGTGGTCTCTTCGTGTTCGGGAGGGGAGAGGCTGCTTCTTGTTGGGTGCAGTCTGGAATTCGGTTCTGGGGTCAGTCGTCGGCCGTGGGCGCCGGCGCACCTCCGGCAGTTCGGGCTCTGCGCTGCTGCTCTGCGCTCACGAGAGCAATGCCGTAGTCCACAAGACGGTCGACGATGTGGGTGGTCGCATTGGGTCGAGCCAGCACGCTGGGCGCCAGCATCTTCATGAACTCGCGCGACATGCAGTAGTCGTGCGCCATCGCCACCAGGGCGAAGGCGAGCTGATGGATCTCGTCGTCGATCTGCGCCGCGCCGCTGTGGCGCGCCAGGACCTCGCACATGGCCATGTGTGAAGGCACCACGGCGCGGCCGACCACCTCACGGAAGATTTCCGAGGGCTCGATCATTTCGCGCAGGTACAGGCGCATCGTCTGCGCCTCGAGCGCGTCGTCGTCGTTGGAATCGACGAAGGGCCGCAACAGGATGCGCAGCGCCTGTTCCAGTGACAGGTGCGCGGCATCGAAGCCAGCGAAGGCAGCGGTCATCTCGCCAATCGGGCGCTCAAGCACGGCGCGATACAGCCCGGCCTTGTCCCCGAAGTAGTAGCGGATGGCAGACAGGTTCACGCCTGCGGCATCGCAGATCTCACGGGTGGAGGCGCCCGCAAAGCCCTTGTTGGCAAAGATCGGCGTGGCGTGCAGTACCAGCTGATCACGCGCAGTTAGCCCCCGCTGGGCAGCAGGTTCGGCGGGTGCGTCGTGTGCGGCGGTCGGGGTGGGGTTGGGTGGCATGCAGCGCACTATATCACAAAATCAATCGATTGATTTATTTCCGAACTGTAAAGAAACACCGCTACCACTCAGTTCATTTCGGGTGCTTGCGATCCTCGCTGTGCCGGACTGCCGTACTCTGAACGCATGAGCGAGACCCCGCCCGCCGCCCCGCCCCGTGTTCTGGTTGTTGAGGACAACGCATTCAACCGCCAGGTCATGCTGAGCCTGCTCGGCGCATTGGGGGTGGATGTGGAGGCGGTGGCAGACGGGGAAGAGGCGCTTGCCCTGCTCGCTGAGCGCACCTTTGATCTCGCCTTCCTGGACTTCAACATGCCGGGCCTGAACGGGCCGGAAACCGCCGCAGCCCTCCGATCGCGCGAGATGGACTCCGGCCGCGCCGCGATGCCGCTGATCGGCCTGACCGGTGACTCGGGTCTGGACACGGAAGACGCCTGCCTGGCCGCAGGCATGAACGAGGTGCTGGTCAAGCCGGCGTCCCTGCATGATCTGCGCGAGGTGCTCGCGCGCTGGGTGCCGCGCACCTAGAACACGTGGGTCTCGGCCGGTACTGAATCCACGAAGGACAGGTTCGATTCGGCCTCCGGGTCGGGCAGCCAGATCGTGAAGCAGGCCCCGCCATCGGGCCGGTTCGCAGCCGAGATCTGGCCGCTGTGCGCCCGCATGATGCTGCGCGCGATCGTCAGGCCCAGGCCGGTGCCGCCCGCCCCGTCGCTCGTCAGGCTCGACTGCGTGAACGCCTCGAAGATGGCTTCGAGCTCGTCGGGCGGAATGCCCGGACCGCGGTCGAGAATCTTGATGGCAATGCCGCCGGCGGCTCGGCTGAGCTGTACGTCCACCTGAGAGCCCCCAGG
>DASSQC010000306.1:0-6314 GCA_035702705.1 Burkholderiaceae bacterium
CGGACGAGCAGGGGCAGCGCTGGGTGGAGGTCGATCTGACCCTGGCCCCGCCCGCCCTGCGCAAGTCGGTAGCCCATGCCGCAATCTGAAGTGCTGGACGCGGTTTGCTGCGCAATTCGGCGCACCGTGAAGCTGCCGTGCGCCTCTAAGATCGGGTTTTGTCCGTCCGAGTCCCGGCGCGGCTTCGAACCGCATCCATCATGAGTACCGCGCAATCCGCACCCACTGTCCTCGTTGTCGATGACGACCGCCTCGTGCTTGCAACGACCTGCAGCGGCCTGCGTCATGCCGGCATGAATGTGCTCGAGGCCGACAACGGTGATGACGCCATCCTGCTGGCGCGCGAGCATCATCCGGACCTCGCCCTGCTCGACATCCGCATGAACGGCAAGGATGGTCTGTCGGTGGCCGCCTACCTGCGTGAGCACACCGGAACGCCCTTCATGTTCCTCTCGGCCTTTGCCGATCAGGAACTGGTCAATCGCGCCAGCGAGCTGGGCGCACTGTCCTATCTCGTCAAGCCGCTGGACATCAGCCAGGTGGTACCGGCAGTCCGTGCGGCGCTCAGCCGCCCGAAGGCTGAAGCCGGCACCAAGACGACCGACATGCCCGCCCGTTCCGACGCCGTCCATCTGGCCACCGGCATCCTGATGGAGCGCTATCGGCTGCGGCTTGCCGACGCGCAGGAGCGCCTGCTGCGTGCGGCCGAGCGTTCGGGCAAGTCTGCCGACGACTATGCAGCCAGTCTGATCGACTCGGTCGAATCCCTGGCCGAGTAGCAGGCGGCTCAGCTCACTGCGTGCTGCCTTCCCAGAGGGTGAAGTAGAAGCGAGCACCCTGTCCGGGCGTCGACTCCGCCCAGATCCGGCCGCCATGCCGCTGGATGATCGAGCGTACGGTCGTCAGCCCCACGCCGGTCCCCACGAATTCATTGGCGCTGTGCAGGCGCTGGAACAGGCCGAACAGGCGATCGGCGAAGCGCATGTCGAACCCGACACCGTTGTCTTCAATGACGTAGGTCAGCAGATCGCCCTGCCGTTCCGACCGGAAAATGACCAGCGGATCCTTGCTGCGGCTGCTGTACTTGAGCGCATTGCCCAAGAGATTCTCGATGGCGCGGCGCATCAGCAGCTTGTCAGCACGGACGCGCAGGCCGTCCTCGATCTGGAAGCTGGCCTGCCCGTACTGCGAGGCCATCTCCTCGGCGCAGGCCCTGACGAGGGCCGACAGATCGATCGATTCGGCGGCAAGCTGGCTGCGTTCGAGCTGTTCGAGCTCGAGCACCTTGTCGAGCATGAGATTCAGGCGCGCTGCAGCCGATGCGATCCGGTTCAGGTGATCGCGCCCGACCTGATCCAGCTTGTCGCCGTAGTCCTCGAGCACGATGCGTGCGAAGCCGTCCACCACGCGCAAGGGTGCACGCAAATCATGGGACAGCGCAGCAAGCGAGGTGCTCTGGTCGGCGCGGGCGCGCTGCTGGGCCGACTCCAGAAGCAGCACCGCGCGTGGCTTGCCGGGCAGCGGCTCGACACGCACCGCCAGAGGGACATCCGTGCCGTATCGGTCGGTCAACGAGATGCGGCAGCGCATCGGCCGGCTCTCCGCCATCGCGGCCTGCAGGGAGGATTCGGTCTGGCCGCAGGACTCCGGGCTGCCGGAGAGGCGCAGCCGGATCGCTGTGCCGGCCAGATCGGTCGCACGCAGCTCCAGCAGATGGCACAGGGCCGCGCTTGCCTGATCGATCCGTACTTCACCGGATTGGATCGACGCAATCAGCGCCGGTCCGCTCGCATGCGCGAGCAGCAGCTCCACCATCGGATCTGTTGAAGAGGCATCGGGCGCGGGTACGAGCGCCTGGCGCCGATCCTCTGTCACGCCCGGCGGCAGCTGCGCCGGGGCCTGCGGGCCGCCGGGCGCTTGGGCCGCCTGCTGCCGGCGACGCACCCACAATGCGCCCGCGACCGCACCCATGGCGAGGGCCAGCAGTACGGCCAGCCAGGGCAGCGCGGCACCGCCACCCGACCAAGCCTGGGCATGCACCGGACTGCAGATCGGCAACATGGCCGCCATGCTTCCCAGGGGTCCGCGCACGCGGCGGCCGGCCTTCAAGGCGCTTGGGCAGCGGTGCGGGCGGACAAGGCTCATGGCCGGATTTCATCATGGATGCGCAAGTTGCAAAAAGCCTGTGGGTGTGCAGCACACATTGCCATCGGTCGGATCGGAGGGGCCGAACAACGCCCGGTTCAGGGGCCTTCTCATGCGTTCATCGGCTCAAGCAGAAGCGGTAGACAGCCGAAACAGCAGACAAGCCGAGCGCGCGTGTCGGCCCCACCCTGCCATGCGACGACCTCCTGCCCCCACTCTTCTGCTGACCCTGCTGATCGTCCCGCCTGCCGTCGGGCAATCGGCGGGGCCCGGCGCTGCCGCCGAAGGTGCGGCCATGGTCGGTTTCAGTGTGCTGGTGCTGTTTGCGGCGCTGGTGGTGGTGCTCGTGCTGGCCGCATGGATCGTGCGCCTGTACCGCGATCTCGGCGCGGCCCGCGCCGCGCGAGATACGGCGCTGGCCGAAGCGGCGCGGCTGAACCGGATCATGGACAGTCTGCCCACCCCCGTCTTTATCAAGGCGGCGGATACCCGGGCGGTGACCTATGTGAACCGCGCGGCGCTTGCCATTTCGGCCAAGGAGCGCGAGGACTTCATCGGCCGCTTGACCCGAGAGATCTGGAGTCCGTCCTATGCGGCCCGTCTGGAGGCCGGCGATGATCAGCTGATCAACGGCGGCCGCGATGTGATCAGCGACGAATTCTCAATGATGCTCTCGGGCACGCTGCGCGAGCTGCGCACCATCAAGTCCCTGACGCGCGATCCCGCCACCGGCGAGCCGCTGGAGATTGTGGGCATGGCCGTGGACAACACCGAGGCAGCGGCTGCGGCCCGCGTGGCTGAACGCAGCGTGGCCTATCTGCGCCGGTTTGCCGAGTCCATCGACGAGTACATCTTCATCGCAGCCCAGGATCGCTCGCGCTACCACTACGTGTCGCCGCAGTTTGAGCGCGTCATGGGCCTGCCTGCACCGTATTCGCCCAAGGACATCCAGCGCATCGTCGAGCGCATCCATCCGGAAGATCGGGCGCTGGTGTCCAGCCGCATGGCCCTGGAGGCAGACGGCATCCAGGTGGACATCAAGTTCCGCTTCGACCACCCCGAGCGAGGCATGCGCTGGCTGCGCCTGCGGACCTGGTGTCTGCAGGTGCCTGGCGAGGAGGTGCTGGTCCAGGGCATGTGCGGCGACATCACCGAGGAATACGAGAGCCAGCTGCTGCTGCAGCGCGCCAAGGACGAGGCCGAGGCGGGCAGCCGGGCCAAGAGCCAGTTCCTGGCCAACATGAGCCACGAGATCCGCACGCCGATGAACGGTGTGCTGGGGATGACCGAGGTGCTGCTCGGCACCAACCTCGATCCCAGCCAGCGGCGCCATACGGAGACGATCTACCGCTCGGCCGAGAGCCTGCTCGACACCATCAACGACATCCTGGATTTCTCCAAGATCGAGGCGGGGCATCTGGACCTGAGCAACGAAACCTTCACCCTGCGTACGGTCGTGGAGGATCTGTTCGAGCTGCTCGCTCCGCGGGCCCACGGCAAGCGCATCGAGCTGGCGCACCGAATCGAAAACGACATCCCGGCTCAGCTCATCGGCGACCCGCATCGCCTGCGCCAGGTGATCACCAACCTGGTCGGCAATGCGATCAAGTTCACCGATCGCGGCGAGGTGGTGCTGCACGCCCGTGTCGACCGCATGCTGCCCGACGGGCGCGTGCAGCTGGTGATCTCGGTGATCGATACGGGCATGGGCATCGAGCCGCAGATCCAGGGTGTGCTGTTCCAGCCCTTCACCCAGGGCAACAGCACCATGTCGCGGCGATTCGGCGGCACCGGGCTGGGTCTGGCCATTTCGCGGGAAATTGCCCTGCGCATGGGCGGCGACCTGCGTCTGGCGGCCAGCACGCCGGGCAAGGGCAGCGTCTTCGAACTCGCGCTTCCGCTGGCTGTTGCGCCGCTTGCGGGCGACCCCGATGACGCCCGGCATGCACGTCTGGTCGGTTTGCGGGTTCTGATCGTGGAAGACAACCCGACCAACCGCGTGATCCTGGAAAACCAGCTCGCCCAGTGGGGCATCCAGAGCGTGAGCGCGATGGATGGCCTGCAGGGTCTGGACGCCATGGAGGCCGCAGCCCAGCGCGGGCAACGCTTCGATCTTGTGCTGGCCGACCGCCAGATGCCCGTGATGGACGGCCTGGAGATGACCCGCGAGATGCGTCGCCGCCCGCACCTGCGTGAAACCATGCTGGCCATGCTCACTTCGACTGACGGGGTGGAGGGTGCGGCGGCCGCGAAGCAGGCCGGTGCAAACGGCTATCTCCCCAAGCCGGTACGTCAGCAGGAGCTCCTGAACCTGCTGCTGGAACTCGTCAGCACGCCCGAGCAGCTCAAGGATGCCCGGGGCAAGACCTCGACGCAGTTCCGCGGCCGGGTTCTGCTGGTGGAGGACAACCCGGTGAATCAGGAGGTGGTGCGGGCAATGGTCGAGCCCCTGGGCTGCACCCTGCGCATTGCGAACGACGGGTTGGACGGACTCACGGCGTTGATGGAGGAGCGTTTCGATCTGGTGCTCATGGATTGCCAGATGCCGATCATGGACGGCTACACGGCAGTGACGCACTTCCGTTCGGGCCAGTACCAGGGCGATCCGTTTGTCTCACCACCCAACACCCCCGTCGTGGCCGTGACCGCCCATGCGATGGAAGCGGAGGCACAGCGCTGCCTGGCTGTGGGATTCGACAGCTATCTGGCCAAGCCTTTCAAGATGCGTGACATTCGAGCCCTGCTCGAGACTTGGATCGGCCTGCCCAACGAGATGGCAGCCGAGATGGCAGCCGATGCATCCGTGCCGCAGTTGGCACAGCCTGCAGCGGCGCCAGCGCCTGTCGCAGCCGGGCCATCCAAGACCGGTTCGGATGAGCTTGACCCGGCCGTGATCCAGCAGCTGCGCGATATGGAGCAGCTGGGTGCGCCCGGACTGCTCAAGCAGATCCATGCCACCTATCGCAGCTCAAGCATCGAGCTGATGGAGCGCCTGCTGCAGTCGGCCCGCATGAACGACGCGGCGCAGGTGCGGTTTGCCGCGCACACCCTGAAGTCGGCCAGTGCGAATGTCGGGGCCATGAATCTGTCACGGTTGTGCGCCCAGCTCGAGCGCGATGCCTCCGAGGGGCGGACTGAAGGAATGCTCAAGGCTGCCGAAAAAGCCAGAGAGACACACGTGCGCGTACTCGCGTGCTGGGAAGAACTGATCGAGGGTGAGTGTCATGTCTGAGCATCTGCCGGAAGAAGGCGCAGCGGCAGTACTGGCTGCCGAAGGGCTGGCGCAGCCGCTGGTGCTGCTGGTCGACGACGAGCCCATCGGGCGCATGCTGACCGCCTTCTCGATGACGCAGCGCGGGTTTCGCGTCCACCAGGTGCAGAGCGGCGCAGAAGCCCTGAACTGGCTGCGGACCAATCTGCCCGATGTGGTGGTGCTCGATGCATTGATGCCGGTCATGGACGGCTTCGACGTGTGTGCGCAGATCCGCAGCTTCAAGAGCCTCAACCATGTGCCGGTACTGATGCTGACCGGCCTGAACGACGAGCACTCGGTGACTCGCGCCTATGAGGCCGGTGCGACCGACTTCTTCGTGAAGTCCTCCTCATGGACCCTGCTGGCCGAGCGCCTGCGCTACCTGCTTCGCGCCTCCCGCACGCGTGCCGAACTTGAGCGAAGCCGTGCCAAGCTGGCGCGCGCGCAGAGCATTGCGCGCATGGGCAGCTTCGAGCTCAACCCGGAGTCGATGGTGCTCAGCGGTTCGGAGGAGAGCTTTCGCATCGTCGGCTTCGGCAGCGGGCTGTCCTGCCTGTCGATGGGTGAGTTCGAATCCCGCATCGACCCGCGTGATCTTGTGCACTACAGGGACATGATGAGCCGGGCGGCGCGCGAGAACATCTCCGTGTCCATGGAGCTGCGCATGTTCGTGCAGAACGGCCAGCTGCGCATCATCAAGATCGAGGCCGAGCCCGAGCTCGATCCGGCCGGGCGTCTCGTCAACTATGCCGGTGTGATGCAGGACATCACCGAGCGCAAGCTGGCTGAGGAAAAGATCCGTCAGCTGGCGAACTACGACGCGCTGACCGGGCTGCCGAATCGCCGCCAGTTCCTGTCGCGCATCGAGCTGGCTCTGGAGCGTGCCCGGATCCGCAACGCCCAGTTTGCGGTGCTG
>DASSQC010000307.1:0-7067 GCA_035702705.1 Burkholderiaceae bacterium
TGGAGTTCACCAGCCCGGTGTTCTGGCTGTTCTTTCTCTTGTCCGGCTGCGCGCTGATCGTGCTGCGCGTACGCGAGCCCGACACGCCCCGCCCCTTCAAGGTGCCGCTGTATCCCGTGCTGCCGGTGCTCTTTATCGCTACCTGCGGCTACATGCTGTGGTCGAGCCTGTCATACGTCTACAGCAAGCAGCGTGGCGGCTTGAACGCGGCCTGGATCGGCGTGGGTGTGCTGGCGGTGGGCGTGGCGCTGCTGGCGCTGGTCTGGCGCAAGGGTGGCGCGCCGGGCAGCGGGACGGCGGATTCCGGCGCACAGACGCGGACGGCGGAGTGAGTTTCTTCGGCCGAAATCGACTGATTATCGATGGATCGATTTGCCTGTTCTCGCTTGATCCGCGCGGACTCCCGGGGATTTTTGATCCGTTCTCAGCCAGTCCGAAAATAACCTAAACAAGCAATGGCGCGGCTTTCCAGCCCATTGCCTCGGTGGCGCCACTGCCACCGAGCCGCGCCCACCCCCTGGCTGCGCCACGCGGGCGCCCAGCCTCAGCGCGTCAGCGCGCGCCGCAGGCTCCAGGAGAGCGCATCCACCGCCACCACCAGCAGAATGGTCACGCCCAGCAGGGTGGCCGTCTTGCTCATCTGGAACAGGCCCATGTGGAAGTGCAGCATCTGCCCCAGCCCGCCCGCGCCCACCACACCCAGCACGGCGGCGGCGCGGATGTTGTTCTCCCAGCGGTAGAGCGTGTAGCTCAGCAGCTGCGGCAGCGCCTGGGGCAGCGTGGCATAGAACAGGATGCGGCCCTCGCCCACGCCGTGGTTGCGCAGGGCCTGCGCCGGGCCGGGCGGCACGTTTTCCAAGGCCTCGGCAAACAGTCGGCCGAGCACCCCCGCGGTGTGCAGGGCCAGGGCCAGCGTGCCGGCAAGCGGACCGAGCCCGGCCGCAATCAGCAGCAGCCCCGCCCAGACCAGCTCCGGGATCGAGCGCAGCGCATTGAGCAGCAGCCGGGTGGGTGATCGAGCCAACGAGACATCCTGCGCATGCAGGCGCGCCGCCGGCACCGCCAGCGCCAGGCCGAGCGCGGCGGCCAGCAAGGTGCCGAAGGCCGACATGGCGAAGGTCTCCCAGGTGGCCACGGCGACCCGCTGCAAGAAGAGAGGGCTGGTGTCCGGCGGGAAGAATTCGCCCACAAAGCGCGCCATGCTGGCCACGGCGTCCAGCGAAAACAACTGGCGCCATTGCAGATCGAGGGTCCAGAAACTCGCCACCACCAGCACCAGCACGCCAGCCACCCACCAGCAGCCCCGACAGCGGGCCGAGAACAGCGGCGGCGGCATCCGATAGGGCGTGTTCGCCGCGCCGCGCACATCCCGGGCAGGGGCGCCGTTCATGCGAGCGCCTTTCTCAGGCTGCTGCTCGCTCGGTCTGCAAGTGCCACGAGCAGCACGAACACCAGCAGGATGGAGAGCACCTCGCCACCGGCAAACATCTTCATGCTGGTGTTGAGCTGCTGCCCCAGGCCACCTGCACCCACAAAGCCCAGCACCACCGAGCTGCGGATGGCGCATTCCCAGCGGTACACCGTGTAGCTGGTCAGTTCACCCGCGTTCTGCGGCAAGGCGGCGTAGAAGAAGGCCTGCAGGCGGCCCGCGCCATTGCGCAGCAGGCTGTGCGTCGCATGCGGCTCGCCGCTCTCGATGATCTCTGCATACACCTTGCCCAGCATGCCGGCGTAGGTCAGCGCAATCGCCAGCACACCGGCCGTGGGGCCCAGACCGACCACGCGTACGAAGATCAGCGCCCAGATGAGCTCGGGCACGCTGCGCAGCAGGATCATCAGCCCGCGCACGGCCTGCCGCAGCCAGAAGGGCAGCCGCGCCATGCGCCCGGAGAGGGCGGAGACCGAGAGCAGACTCACCGAAGCCAGCGCCATGGGCACGGCCAGCAGCAGCGCGAGGGTCATGCCCGCCGTGGCAATCGCCACCGTGCGCCAGGCCTCCACGGCGAGCATCTTCAGGAACTCGGGCGAGTGGGCCGGCGGCAGAAAGCTCGCCAGAAAGTTGCCCGTGACCTTGAGGTTCTCAGGCGTGAACAGCACCCAGGGCTTGAATTCCGAGGCCACGGCCAGCGGCCACAGCAGCACCAGTGCGGCGCTGACCCAGAACACGCGCGCCAGCCAGGCCGGGTCGCGCTGTGGCGCGCTGCGGCGCAGCGACTCGGCGGCCGTGCTCATCGGCAGTGCATCACCACGGGCGCCGCGGCCGCGGCGGGCTCGTCCACCATTGGGGCCGCACCGCTGAGTTCGTGTTCATGGCTTTCATAGAGCCGCGCCAGCAGCGCAGGCGTCACCTCGCCGGCCGGCAGATCGAAGGCCAGGCTGCCGTCGCGCAGGCCGATGATGCGTGGAAAGTGCGCCAGCGCGCGGTCCACCTGGTGCAGCGTGGCCACGAGCGTCACGCCGCGCGCGCGGGCTTCGTCCACCAGGACGCCGATGGCCAGGTCCGAGCGCCGCGGATCGAGTGCGGACAGGGGCTCGTCCACCAGCCACAGGCGCGCGTCGGACAGCAGCGCGCGCGCCAGACCCACGCGCTGACGCTCGCCACCCGACAGGCGGTCCACGCGCTCGAAGATCTTCTCGGCCAGATCGAAGCGCTCCAGCGCCGCCCAGGCCGCCGGGATGTCGCTCGGATAGAAGAGAGAACGCAGACTGGCGGCGAGGCTCATCTGCGGCAGGCGGCCGGCCAGCACCGCCGTCACCACACGCTGACGCGGCGGCAGCGGCGGCACCTGCGGCGCCAGAAACAGCTGCGCGCGCAGGGCCTGGCGCTCACGCTGCGTGAGCTGCCAGGGCGCGCGGCCGTCGATCAGAAGACTCGACGCGTTCTCGGGCGTCAGTGCGCAGGCCAGCAGGTGCAGCAGCGTGGTCTTGCCGGCGCCGGAGGGGCCGATGATGGCCAGCTGCTCGCCCGGCTGAATGCTCAGGCTGAGTCCGCGCAGCGCAGCCGGGGCGCCGGGCCGCGCGCTGGGGTGCTGCGCGCTGAGCTGCGTCAGCGCGAGGCCCAGGCCGGGCCGGGCGGAATGGCCGTCTGCCACGACAGCAGCCGCTTACAGCAGGTTGGCCGCGCGGGCAGCCGCTTCGATGCCCTTGTAGTTGTCGGGCGTGGTGCTCAGGTAGCGCGTGGCGCGGTTGAGCTTGAGGATCTCGGCGCCGGGTTCCTTGGCCGGGTCGAGCGCCAGCAGGGCGCGCTGCACACGGTTGCGCAGATCCGCCGGGGCATCGGCATGCATGGACCAGTTGTAGTTGAAGTAGGGGCCAGTGGTGTGGAAGACGTCCACGGCCTTGGTGTCCACCTTGCCCTCTGCTACGAACTTGCGCCACACCGTGATGTCCAGCGCCGCGGCATCCACGCGGCCGCTGACCACGGAGGCGATGGTCGCGTCATGCGCGCCGCTGAAGGCCACGCGCTTGAAGTCCTTCTCCGGCGTCAGGCCGGCCTGGGCCAGGAAGTGGCGCGGCATCAGGTGCCCGGACGTGGACGAGGGCGAACCGAAGCTCACTTCCTTGCCCTTCAGATCGGCCAGGGTCTTGATGCCGGAATTCGTGCGGGCGATGAAAACCGACTGGAACTTGGTGTCTTCCTCGCGCTGTGCGATCGGCACGATCTTGCCGCCCGATCGGATCTGGGCCTGCACATAGGTGAAGCCGCCGAACCAGACCAGATCCACCTTCTTGTTCACCAGCGCCTCCACCGCGGCCGGATAGTCGGTGACCGGCGTGAACTCGACCTTCATGCCGAGCTGCTTGCTGAGGTAGTCGGCGATCGGCGTGAACTTGCGCACCTGCTCGGTGGCCGCCTCCTCGGGAATGGTGGTGACGCGAAAGACCTGCTGCGCATGGCTGAGGGCGCCGAAGGCAAGCACGGCGCAGGTGAACAGCGCCTTGACGGTGCGCGAGACCGAGCGACTGAGCATGGGAGATCCTTTTTGCCAGGGGGACGAGGGATTCGAGGGAGGCAAGCATAAGCGCAGCGCCCCACCCCCGCCCCACCCCACACTCGCCTGAAACCCGGACGACCGGCCCCCCTCGCGGGGCCCCGTGCAGCGGGCGACCATCAGCCGCTGCCCGATTCGAGCGGCGGCATGGGTCGGCCTGGCCGTTGCGCCTGTTCCAGTACCGACTGGCGCCGCACGGTGCAGCACACCGGCCAGCTTGCTCTGCATCAATGAGACACCCGGGGTGCACACCTAAGCTGCCTGCACCGGGCCGCGCATGTCGAACTGCGCGGTTCAGTCGCAGTTCAACCGTTTCCAGGAGATCCGCCATGAGACATGCACCGAAGCTGCTGGTCTGGGCCGCGCTGAGCCTGAGCGCCAGCCTGTCACTGGCGCAGCCCGCCCCGGGGCCCGCGCCGGGCGCTGACCCCAAAGCGGGGCCCAATGCCGGCCCCAATGCCGGGCCAGGACCCAAGGCTGGCGGCGGCCGCTGGGGCCGCGAGTATTCGCACGGCTGGTCTCTGATGACGCCTGAGGAGCGCGCCGAGCACCGCAAGCGCATGCAATCCATGAAGACCTACGAGGACTGCAAGACCTACATGGATCAGCATCGCGAGCAGATGGGCGCACGGGCCAAGGAACAGGGGGGCAAGCCCCTGCCCACGCCGCGGCGCGACGCCTGCGCAGGCCTCAAGAAGTAGGCCTTGGGGCATGGACCTGCCGCGCCCCGGCGGTCGCGGCAGGCCACACGGGGGCGTGCACCGAATCACGCCGCATGGCGCCGCCGCGCGGCCTGCGCGGTCGGGCGTATCCTTGCGCGCACCCGTCCGCCGGGCTGCAGGCGCTGCATCCAGCGCGCTTGCACTGCGGTCTGACTGCACATTCCCGCCCCGCCCCCTTGCAGGATCTCAAGCCTGCTGTCCGCCGTGAAGCCTGCCGAGCCTGGTTCTGCCTCCATCGTTCTGGTCACGCCCGCCCTGGCTGATGCCAACAATGGCAACTGGCAGACCGCCAGACGCTGGGCGCGCCTGCTCAAGCCGCTGCATCGGGTCGAGATTGCAGATCACTGGGCGGCCGGCCGGGGCGCTGCAGGCAGCGACGCACAGCTGCTGATCGCCCTGCACGCCCGCCGATCGGCCGCGTCGATCGTCGCCTGGAAGACCGCCCATCCGGAGCGGCCGCTGATCGTCGCCCTGACGGGTACCGACCTCTATCGGGACATTGACCACGATCCGGCCGCGCAGCACGCACTCACGCTGGCCGACCGGCTCATCGTGCTCAACGAACTCGGTGCCCGGGCCCTGCCCGCGGCGCTGCGTGGCAAGGTGCGCGTGGTGCTGCAGTCCTGCTCGCGCCGCGTACCGAGGGCCCCGGCCGGCCAGCCCGGGCGCAAGCGGCTGCGCGTACTCATGGTCGGCCACCTGCGCGCCGAGAAGGATCCGGCCACCTACCAGCGCGCCGCACTGCGCCTGAGGCACCGCGCCGACCTCTTTCTTGATCACATCGGCCGGGCCCTGCAGCCCGAGCTGGCCGACGCCGCCCAGGCCTGCATGCAGCAGCAGCCGCGCTACCGCTGGCTCGGCGGCCTGCCCCATTCCGCCACGCGCGATCGCATGGCGCGCGCGCACCTGCTCGTGCATGCGAGCCGCATGGAAGGCGGGGCACATGCGGTGATCGAGGCCATCCGCAGCGGCGTGCCGGTGCTGGCCTCGGCCATCGACGGCAACCTCGGTCTGCTGGGCACGGACTACGCCGGCACCTTTGCCGCGGGCGACGACGCGGCCCTGGCACGCCTGATTGAGCGCTTTGCAGACGAGCCCGCCTTTGCCGCGCAGCTGCGCGCGCAGTGCGCGGCACGGGCCGACCGGTTCAGCCCCGAGGCCGAGGCAGCGGCGCTGCGAGCTATCGTTTCCGAATTGCTGGGCTGAGTGTCAAGCTCACCCTGGCGTCCGCTTCGTCTTTTCAGAGTCTGCCCATGAACGCATCTGCTCCGGCCACCGTCCCCGAACCCAAGCTCACCAGCCTGTCGCACGGCGGCGGCTGCGGCTGCAAGATTGCGCCGGGCGTGCTCTCGGAGATTCTCAAGGGTACGGCGGCGATGCCGATCCCGCCCGAGCTGCTGGTGGGCATCGAAACGGCTGACGATGCCGCGGTCTACCAGCTCAACGACGAGCAGGCGCTGATCGCCACGACCGACTTCTTCATGCCGATCGTCGACGACCCCTTCGACTTCGGCCGCATCGCCGCCACCAACGCCATCAGCGACGTCTATGCCATGGGCGGCCGGCCCATCCTGGCGCTGGCGCTGGTGGGCATGCCGATCAATGTGCTGTCCACCGCCACGATTGGCCGCGTGCTGGAAGGCGGCGCCTCGGTCTGCCGCGCGGCCGGCATTCCGGTAGCCGGCGGCCACACCATCGACTCCGTGGAAGCCATCTACGGCCTGGTGGCGCTGGGGCTCGTGCACCCCAAGCGTGTGAAGCGCAATGCCGACGCGCAGCCCGGCGATCTGCTCGTGCTGGGCAAGCCGCTGGGGGTGGGCGTGATGAGTGCCGCGCTCAAGAAGGGCCAGCTCGACACGGAGGGCTACGCCCGGATGATCGACAGCACCACCAAGCTCAACACCCCCGGACCGGACCTGGCGGGCATTGAGGGCGTGCATGCGCTGACCGATGTCACCGGTTTCGGCCTGGCCGGCCATGCGCTGGAGCTGGCGCGCGGCGCAGGCTGTGCTGTGCAGATCGACTGGCGCGCCGTGCCCCTGCATGACGGCGTGCGCCTGCTGGCCGCGCAGGGTTACGTGACCGGCGCGAGCGGCCGCAACTGGGCCGGCTATGGCAAGGACGTGCAGCTGCCGGCCGACTTTGCCGCGCCCGACCAGGCGCTGCTGACCGACCCGCAGACCTCCGGCGGCCTGCTGGTGAGCTGCACCCCGGCGGCGCTGGACGCCGTGCTGGCCGTCTTCAGGCAGCATGGCTTTGGTGCGGCCAGCGTGATCGGCCGGGTGGGCGAGCGCGCTGCGGCCCCGAAGCTGCACGTTACCGCCTGATTCTGGCCGAAATCAACCGAAATTAG
>DASSQC010000308.1:0-2969 GCA_035702705.1 Burkholderiaceae bacterium
CGGGCGTGTATGAGTTGCGCGCGGTGATCACGGACCTGGCCACCGGCAAGGAACTGATGCGCCCGCGCCTGCTGACCGAAGCCGGCAAGGAAGCGCGCATCGAGGTGGGCGCCGAAGGCGCCACCCTGCTGCGGATGGCGGTGACGGTGAAGGCCGACGGCAGCGCCGCCACCACCAGCACCGAAGTGCGCCGCAAGGGCGTGCTGGAAGCCAGCCAGCGCACGGAACTGCGGCTGCGCTGAGCGGCAGGTTTTGGCCTGGCGGTACACCCCTTTCCGCTTGTCTGTAGCGGTTCTTCAGGCATTTTGGTCTGAAGAGCCGCACCAGTGCTTGTTCTGCGATTTCGCCTCGGGGCGTGGTGCGAGGATCGCGGCCCACCGCTCCGCCCGCCGGGCGCCTACCCGCCCAATACCCGCCGCTCAAGACCTTGGATCAAACCCGAACACGCGCAGCTCCTGATCGCAGCGGCAGGCCCGCGCCAGCCGGGCGGCCCAGGCGATGGCGTCTTCTCGGCTGGGCAGTTCCAGCACGGCAAAGCCGCCGTTAAGCAGCGGCCCGCCGGGGTAGCCGCCTGGGGTGGTGCTGCCCTGGGCAGCCACACGCACGGGCGGCACGCTGTCATCAATGCCGCCGGCAAAGACGTAGACCCCGGCCGCCTTGGCCGCGTCGATCACGGCGGCGGCGTCCTGGCCCACGGCGGGCAGTTCATGGGCGGGCACGTTCATCGCGGCGGCGGGGAAGGAGATCAGGTACTTGGCCATGCTGTCCGTTTACCAGAAGCAGCCCGCGCGTGGGCCCGACCCGCGCTTGTGTTGTGTTCATGCGCAAAGCACGGGCCGTCGGCTTGCTGGCCATGAACGCAAGCCGCTAGCGTTTGCAGCAGCGTGTCGGCCCAGTGGCCGGTGCGTTCCATCGAGCGGGTTGACCCGCCATCACACCTTGAGGGAGGACTTTTCAACATGCGATCCATTCGCGCTGTGTTTTCAATCGCCAGTCTGTTGCTGCTGGCTGCCTGTGCATCCCCGGTACCCAAAATCGACAGCACGCCTGCGGCGCTGGCACGGGTCAAGACCATTGCCGTGATTCGGGCGCCTGAGCCCAAGACCTACACGGTGGTGAACTTCGGTCACCCCGGCATGGCCTTCGGCCTGGTGGGCGGGCTGATCGCGGCAGGCGACCAGAAGAGCAAGCAGGATGAGCTGTCGGCGGCGATGAAGCAGGGCAATCCGGCGCTGACGTCGGCGGCTCTCCCCGAAGCACTGGTCTCGCAACTCAACCAGATGGGTTTTCAGGCGCGGGTTGAAGACGCGCCCTGGGCGGAGGTGGACGGCAAGTACACCCTGCCCTTTGACAAGATCAATTCAGATGCGGACGCAGTGGTCGTCGTCAGTCCGACGATCGTGGGCTTCATTGCCACGGGCCTGACGAGTGACTATTACCCGACCATGACCGCGGTGGTGACGCTGCTGGGCAAAGACCGCAAGGAGCCGCTGTACCGCGGCTATCACGCGACTGGCTGGCAGCCCAAGGCCGATGGCTGGCGCTTTTCTCCGGCCAAGACCACCTTCGGCAATTACGCCGCGCTGATGGCCGACCCGAAGAAGTCTGCCGACGCGCTGAGCGAGGCGGCCCGCAATGTGGCCGCATCCGTCGCGCGCGACCTGCGGATCTGAACGCCAGCCCACCGCACGGCCGATCCACCGGCCGTGCACTCACGCGGGACTGCCGTCCGGCTCCACCAGGCGCCTGAGCTTGTCCAGGCTGTCCTGCCAGCCCAGGTAGCACATCTCGGGTGGGATGGCGTCGGGGATGCCGGCCTGGGTGATGTGCAGCTCGGTGCCGCAGCTCACTGCGTTGAGCTCGACGGTGACCTCCAGCGTGCCGGGCAGGTTGGGGTCGTCAAAGACGTCGGTGTAGCGCAGGCGCTGGGCGGGCACGAGCTCGAGGAATTCGCCACCAAAGCCGTGGGTGTGCCCGGTGGCAAATTGCGTGAAGCTCATGCGGAAGCGGCCGCCGACCTGCGGCTCAAACTGCTGCACCGCGCAGGTGAATCCATGGGGCGGCAGCCAGCTGGCCATGGCGGCGGGCTCGGTGAATGCGCGGTAGACACGCTCGGGCGGTGCGGCAAGCACGCGGTGCAGACGGACTGTGTTTGGCATGGTGAACCCTCCTGGTCTGCTTGATAGCGCATGCGCAGGCGCTGCGGCGCTGGCGCGTTGAGCGCGCCGGTTGGGCACAGCGATCGGCAGAGCCGGTGCGTTGGCACACTGCGGTGGCGTTCGCAGGCTGCGCGGGTGCGGTGCTCGTTGCGCGGGCGGCGGCCGTCAAGCCGAGGGCTCGGGGGGCAGAGGCGGAAGGCGCGGTTTCAGCAGGCACCGCGTGCCGGCGCCGGCAGAGGCACAGGGCAATGAGGCCACGCCCTGCTTGGCCCTGGCAACGCGGAGCACGGTGCTCGCGCAAGGCTGCGCCGCATTTGCAATGTGTGCGGCTGCTACGCCTTCTCGCTTGTCTGAAGCGGGTTTTCAGGCGATTTGCCCTGGAAACCCGCACCCAGAGCCGATCTTCGTTTTCGAGCGCGGCTGCGCAAGGCACGGGGTCGCCGGTGGCCTGCGTTCAGGCCGGGTTCGGTCTTCAGGTGCCGCGGCTGGCGATGTGCGACGAGCCTGCTGCGCGTGCGTGGCCGGGCTAGAGCTCCACGGCACGGCGCCGCTCGGCGTCCAGATACTCGCGGCTCTGCATCTCGATCAGGCGCGAGACGGTGCGGTGGAACTCGCCCGCAAACTGCCCCTGGGTGTAGAGCGCCTCGGGCGGCACGGCAGCGGAGATGAAGAGCTTGACCTTGTGGTCGTACAGCACATCCACCAGCCAGGTGAAGCGCCGCGCCTCGCTGGCCATGTTGACGCCCATCTCGGGCACGTCAGTCAGAATGACGGTGTGGAACTGACGGGCGAGTTCCAGGTAGTCGTTCT
>DASSQC010000309.1:0-3067 GCA_035702705.1 Burkholderiaceae bacterium
TCGACACACGGCCGACGGTGCGCGTGCGCACACCGGCCACCGCTATTGGTGTCCCGGTGCCGCAGTGGCGCGGATAGCCGTCGGCATAGCCGCAGGCCACGATACCGATGCGCATCGGCGCCTCGGCCCGGAACGTGCTGCCGTAGCCCACCGTGTCGCCGGGCTGCAGATCCTGCACACCGATGACCTCCGAAACCAGGTGCATGCCCGGCTGCAGATCGAGGCTCGCGGCCGTACGGTCTGCAAAGGGCGATGAGCCATAGAGCATGATCCCCGGACGCACCGCATCGCCGATCGCCTCGGGCACGCCGAGCACGGCGGCTGAATTGGCCAGTGCGCGCGGGCCGGGCAGATCCTGCGTCGAGCTGGCAAACAATGCACGAGCCGCGTCTGTGCCGCCGGCGACATCCGCATCGGCGAAGTGCGTCATCAGCGTGATGGCGCCCACCTGCGGCAAGGCACGCAGACGCGTCCAGGCGGCGCGGTAGTCCGCGGGCTTGAAGCCCAGGCGGTTCATGCCGCTGTTCATCTTGAGGTAGACATCGACCGGGCGCAGCAGCGTGCGCGCAGCCAGCAGATCAATCTGCTGTGCGCAATGCACGGTCATCGACAGGCCGTAGCGCTCGACCACATCGAGGTCGGCGGCTTCGAAGATGCCCTCGAGCAGCAGGATCGGCTTGACCCAGCCGGCCTCGCGGCAGCGCACGGCCTCATTGAGGTCCAGCATCGCCAGACCGTCGGCCGCGGCAAATGCCGTCACGCCCCGCTCGATGCCATGCCCGTAGGCGTTGGCCTTGATCACGGCCCAGACAAAGGCCTGGCCGGCATGACGCCGCGCAACGGACAGATTGTGGGCAAGCGCGGCGTGGCTGATGCGAGCCTGGATCGGACGCGGCATCGACGCGGCCTACTGCAGCGGTTCTTTGAGAAAGGACGGCATCGGCAGCGAGAGGGTCTCGATGCCCTCCTCGGCCAGGGCCTGCCGCTCCTCAGGCGTGGCGCGGCCGCGGATCGAACGCTCGGGCGACTCGCCGTAGTGGATGGCGCGGGCCTCGGCGGCGAAGCGCTCGCCGACATCTTCGCTGCCATCGACCAGAGAGCGCATGAACTTCCACATGGCCTGCGGCGGCACAGCCAGGGCGTCGCTGGCGGCATCCGCCGGCGCTGCGGCGCCCGTGTTGATGCGCGCTGCCGTGACCTGGCGCGCGATGTCGGTCGAGCCGCAGATCGGACAGACGACCAGACCACCGGCGTTCTGCTGCTCGAATGCCTCGTGACTTGCAAACCAGCCCTCGAAACGGTGGCCGTGTTCGCACTGCAGATCGAAAACCTTCATGGCGTGATGCATGTCGGCCCAGGGAGCCGCTGGAGGAGAAATGATGTGAAACCGGAAGGCTGGTGCCGCGGGCCGGAATCGAACCGGCACGAACGTTTTACCGTTCGGCGGATTTTAAGTCCGCTGTGTCTACCGATTTCACCACCGCGGCGCAGTAGCGGCTGCAAGCCGATTGCGTGCAGTCAGGAGAGGAAGTGGAGGCGGGTCCCGGAGTCGAACCGAGCTAAACGGATTTGCAATCCGCTGCATAACCGCTTTGCTAACCCGCCACGGCCATGACTGGGTGGAGCGACTGTATCACGCTGAATCTGGGCGATTCTGCATGCAGTGCACCAGCACCTGGAACGAAAAAGGGAAGCGGCGCTTCCCTTTGTTTTGTCTGGAGCGGGAGACGAGTCTCGAACTCGCGACCTCAACCTTGGCAAGGTTGCGCTCTACCAACTGAGCTACTCCCGCAGAGCCCTAAATATTACACACTGAATTTTCGGTCGTCAAATCGAGCGCGCGCGATGGAAGTCGACAGCGCACTCGAGTTCCGGCACATCGGGCACGGCTCAATCGCGCATGTGCACGCGCGCAAGCCAGAGGTAGTAGGCCATCGACCACACCGTGAGCACGGCGGCCACATAGATCAGCACAGTGCCGATCTCGCGCACCGGTACGACGCCGAACAGCTTCTCGTTGAACAGCAGCATGGGAATGGCCACCATCTGCGCCGCGGTCTTGAACTTGCCCAGCGAATTCACCGCCACGTTGCCACGCTTGCCCAGCGAGGCCATCCACTCGCGCAGCGCAGAAATGGTGATCTCCCGGCCGATGATGATCAGCGCCACCAGCGCCGAGACCCGGTTGAACTCCAGAAGAAGCAGCAAGGCCGAGCACACCAACAGCTTGTCGGCCACCGGATCGAGAAAGGCGCCGAAGGCCGAGGTCTGGCCGGTCTTGCGTGCGAGCCAGCCATCGAACCAATCGGTCAGGGCCGCAGCGACGAAGATGACCGTGGCAATCACATCCCGGGTCACCGGATGGATCGTGTCAGGCAGGTAGTACAGGGCAACCAGAACCGGGATGGCCAGAATGCGCAGCCAGGTCAGCAAGGTGGGCAGAGTCAGCACGGATGGGCGAGCAGGTCGTCGGTGTTGTTCTAGGAATGGAGCGTGCGGTAGATCGTTTCGGCCAGCGCGCGGGAAATGCCCTCGACCGAAGCAATGTCGTCGATCGATGCAGCCTGCAGTTGCCGCACACCACCGAATCGCGCAAGCAGGCGAGCCCGCTTTCGCGGGCCCACGCCTTCGATGTCCTCGAGCTTGGAAGTATTGCGTACTTTGGCACGCTTGGCCCGCATGCCCGTGATCGCGAAGCGGTGCGCCTCGTCGCGGATCTGCGCCACCAGCATGAGCGCTGCGGATTCGCGGCCGAGCTCGGCCGGCGCGCGCCCGTCCGCAAAGATCAGGGTCTCCAGGCCGACACGGCGCCCTTCCCCCTTGGCCACGCCAACGAGAAGGACATCATCCACGCCGAGGTCCTCGAACACCTTCACGGCCTGTGCCAGCTGCCCCGCCCCGCCGTCGATCAGTACGACGTCCGGCCACACGGCATCTTCGGTCTCGGCGAGCTTGCCGTAGCGCCGCGTGAGGGCCTGCAGCATGGCAGCGTAGTCGTCGCCGCCCGTGATGCCGGTGATGTTGAAGCGCCGGTACTCGGCCGCTTGCATCTCGTTGCGCGCAAAGA
>DASSQC010000310.1:0-7133 GCA_035702705.1 Burkholderiaceae bacterium
GTCCTCGATCGGGTCCAGCGCAAGCACCGTGGCCGTGCCGCTGCGGGCTGCCGCCGGGCTGGCGGCGGTCAGGGCATCGGCCTGCTGCGCCAGGGGCAGGCGCACCACGAAGGTCGTGCCCACCCCGGGGCTGCTGGTGACCTCGATGGCGCCGCCCATGATGCTGACCAAAAGGCGCGTGATCACCAGGCCCAGGCCCACGCCATCGCCAGCGCGGCCCAGGCGCTCGAAGGGCTGGAACAGGCGCGCCACCTGCTCGGCATTCATGCCCAGGCCCTGGTCGCGCACGCTGAGCTCGCAGCGTCCGTCCACCGGCGTGATCCTGATGTAGACCGCGCCCCCCTCGCGGTTGTACTTGATGGCATTGGTGACCAGGTTGAACAGCACCTGGCGCAGGCGCTTGAGATCGGCCTGCACCCGCTCGCCGAGCTGCTCGCGCGGCTCGATGACCAGGCGCACGGCGCGCGCCGCGGCCTGCGGGCGCAGCAGGCGCACCACCTCCTCGGCCAGCTCGCGCACATCCACAGGTTCCACGCTCAGCTGCATGGCGCCGGCCTCGATGCGCGAGACATCGAGCACATCGTCCACCAGACCCAGCAGGTGGCTGCCCGCCGTCTGCACATGGCCCAGCCACTCGGCGCGCTCGGCATCGCTGATGCCCGGCTTCATCTGCAGCAGGCTGATGAAGCCCAGGATGGCGTTGAGCGGCGTGCGCAGCTCATGGCTCAGGCGCGAGAGAAACTCGGTCTTGGCGCGGTTGGCGCGTTCGGCCACCTCGCGTTCGCGCAGCGAGCGCAGCGCCAGGCGCTGCTCGGTCACGTCGTGGAACACCAGCACCGCGCCCATCACCTGGCCGTCGCCGGCCAGGATGGGCGCAGCGGAGTCTTCCACGCCATGCTCCACGCCGTCGGCCGCGCACAGCACCGCGTTGTCGGCCAGGGCCACCACGGCCTTGCGTTCGAGTGCGGCGCGCACCGGCACGGTCATCGGCGCGCGCGTCTCGGCCTCCAGCACGCGGAACACCGCTTCCACCGGCTGGCCCAGGGCCTGGTGCGCCGGCACGCCGGTCAGGCTGCTGGCCACCGGGTTCATCCAGGTCACGCCGCCCTCGGCATCGGTGGTGATGACCCCGTCGCCGATCGACTCCAGGGTCACGCGCAGCAGCTCGTGCTTTTCCTCCAGTGCAATCTGCGCCTGCTTGCGCACGGTGATGTCCTGGAAGGCGCCGATCAGGCGCCGCGCCCGGCCTGCCTCGAACTGCGCCTGGCCGGTGGCCCGCACCCAGATGCGCTTGCCATCCGCGCGGATCAGCGGCAGCTCCAGGTCCCAGCCCTCGCCGGTCTCCAGACCGCGCTGCACCGCCGCCTGGATCAGCGGCTGCGCCTCCGGCGCATAGAAATTGATGGCGCTTTCAATGTCGGGCCGATGGCCCGGCGCCAGGCCATGGATGCGGCAGGTCTCGTCCGTCCAGTGCAGGGCCTGGGTGTCGAGGTCCACATGCCAGCCGCCGATGCCGGCCGCGCGGCCCGTCACGTCCATGATCTCGCGGCTCTCGATCAGCGCCAGCTCGGCCTGCTTGCGCGCCGTGATGTTGGTGTGCAGGCCGTAGAACCACTCGGGCTCGCCCGATGGCGTGCGGCTGATCAGGCGGCCGCGGCTGTGCAGCCAGACCCAGTGGCCCTCGGCATGGCGCATGCGCAGCTCGTAGTCATACCGGTCGATCTGCCCGCGAAAGAGTGCATCGAACAGCTCGCGCGAGCGCGCCTGGTCCTCCGGATGCACCCGCTCGCGCAGGGCCTCCACGTGGGTGGGCAGCGGTGCATCGGCGGGCCAGCCCAGCAACTGGGCCCAGACGGTATTGAGCAGGAGCTCGCCGGTCTGCACGTTCCACTCCAGCGTGCCCGCGCCGGCCGCCTCCACCACGGTCTCCAGGCGCGTGCGCTGTGCGTCCAGCAGCGCCAGGGTGCGGTCGCGCGCGGCCAGTGCCTCGGCGGCGGTGCGGATGTGGCGCTGCGTCTGCAGCGCCAGCGTGGCCACGCGGGCCAGCTCCATCAGGGTGCTGCGCTGCAGCTCGGTCAGCGCGCCGGGCTGGGTGTCGATCACACACAGGGTGCCGATGCACTCGCCCGTGTCCAGGGTCAGCGGCGCGCCGGCATAGAAGCGGATCCGCGGGTCGTCCGTGACCAGCGGGTTGTCGGCAAAGCGCTCGTCCAGACGCGCATCGGGCACCTCCAGCAGCGTGCTGCCGTCGAGTGCATGGGCGCAGAAGGCGACGTCGCGCGGCGTCTCGCTCGCATCCAGCCCGACGATGGCCTTGAACCACTGCCGGTCCGTGTCGACCAGGCTGATGGCCGAGATCGGCACGCCGCAGAACGAGGCCGCCAGGCGCACCAGCGCGTCAAAATTCGAGTCCGGGCCCGAATCCAGGATCTCCAGATCGTGCAGCGCCTGCAGGCGGGCCGCTTCGTTGTCTGGCAGGGGTGCAGCGGGCATGACGGGGCTCCGTGGGGCAGTGAACTGCGTCTAGGCACATCCAGCAGCCGGGGGCCATGCAGGGCGCGGCGTGCGGCGCTCCGGCCCATGGCCATCCACCGCGCACCACCGCGCGCCACGCCGCCAAACGGGCCGGCAGGCACCAGCAGCCCGAATCTAGCAGCGCCGGCGCGTCCCGATTTGATCTGGATTCAGGCCGACGCGAAGGCGTACGGGTTGAGCCGAAGCGGTCGGGCGCAGCGGAACCACCGACCGATCTTCTTCCGGGCATTCAGTTACCGAGGTTCGCCCCGTGACCGTTTCGCTCAACGAATGCCATGCCGGCCTGCACGCCTTTGCTTCCACGCAGGACGGGGAGCCGTTTCACAGCCCAAAGCCCCTGGCGTACGCACTCGGCGTCGCCCTAGCTGCGCTGCTTGCAGTTCTGGCGCCGACCTGATGCCGGATCGAACGCCTGTGCCCTTGCCCTCTGCGGCGTTGCACGAGCGTCGCCACCTGCCCTACACAGGGGATACCGTGGTACGGCGCATCGTCAATCGGTGTGATCGCGCGCATCCATGGCGCCACCTACCTTCGCTGGGCACGCCTTGCTCGTGCACCCAGAGGAGGACAAGAACATGGTTGTCATCATTGCGTTGGTCATCATCGGGGCGTTTGTCGGCGCCGCCATCATCGGGCGGACGGCCGGGCAGACGGGGTCGCCGCCCACGGTTGCCGCGCCGCCCAAGGACCCGGCGGGGGGAAGTTCATGCGAGTCGGCGTGTGCGGAGTGGGACAACGCGCGGCAGCAGTCCTGCAATGCGCAGCGCGACGAAGCGGGCGCACGCAGCCGGGCGGATGGCGTGCGCGGCCAGGTGGCTGCAGCGACGGCCACGGCGGTCAGCCTTGGAACTGCGGCTGCCGCCACCTTTGCAGCGGCAGCAGCGGCTGCAGGCACCATCTTCGGCCTGCCTGCGGCAGCGGTGCTGACCGGCATTGCCATCGGCCTGGCTGCCGCGGCGGCGGCGGCACTGCTGACTGTCGTGGCCTTCACGGCGGCGCTGACTGCGGCTGAAGACGACCTGCTCGCCAAGACGCGGGTGCGTCAGGCCTGGGATGCCGAAGTGGCGCGCTTGCGTGCGCTCGTTAACGCGCAGTGTCCGCCCGAGAAGGCGAATGCCTGCCTGAGCCGGCCCAGTCCATGCTGAGGCCCGTGCGAAGCCCCGTGCGGCGCTGAGGCAGACCGCGCCCGTCCAGCCGTCTCGCTTGTCCCATGCGGGTTTCCAGCCACTTTGGCCTGGAAACCCGCGCCCAAAGCGCGTCTTGCTTCTTGAGTCCGGGCTAGGCCGCCGTGAAGTTGCCGTGAAACCCCAGCGGAATGAAGTACGGCAGCCGCGCGACAGCCACCGGCCCAGCGGCGAGGTTGCCGGCTTCGAACACGCTCACCGCGGTCTGCTTGCGGCGGGCGTCGAAGCTGGTGCCGATCACCCAGGCATCGCGCTCGTTGCGGCCGGTATCCGCACCGCGCCTGGGGATGATGAGGTGCTCCTCGGCAATCACGTCTTCGCCATAGTCATAGCGATCCTGCTTGCCCGTCTGCAGATCGCGCAGGGCCAGGCCGTGGAACCAGTCTCTGGGGCGGCCGGGCACGTTCTTCCAGCTGGTGGGGTTGAGCAGGTAGCGGGCAGTGGTGCCGATGCGCTGCGGGTTCACGCGGGGAAACTCGGCAATGTCGCCCAGCGCTGTGCGGCGGGCCTGTCCGCTGCGCAGATCGAGTTGGGCCAGCACGGTCTGGGAGCGATCGTCCGCGGGGTGCTCTGCACGGCGCAGATCGCCACGCATGATGCGGACCGCGTCACCGGCCAGGAAGGCATTGCCGCTTGATCCCACATAGCTCAGGTGGATCACGCCATCCTGTTCGTGGGCATTCCCGACGTGAAAGATCATCTCGTTGGGCAGCTCGAACAGCCGGTTCCGGCTGATGTCGTCCTTCTCGGCCACCCAGATGCGCAGGGGCTCGGCGCTGCGCCAGGCGAAGGCCTCCTCGGGCGACGCGCCGCGCGCCACGGCGCCAAAGTCCAAGGTAATGGGCGGGATGGGCACGACGATGTAGCGTTCGGTGATCGCGAAGTCGTGCACCATGCCCACGCGCAGGGGACGCTTGGTCATCTGCGTGTTGATGGCCTTGCCGTCTGCGCCGATCTGGTAGGCCAGCAGCCGGTCGGCAAAGGTGCCGAAGTTCCACAGCACGCCCTGCGGATCCAGCTTGGGGTGGGCGGAGAAGGGCACCTGCGCCCAGCCTTCGCGCCAGGTGACCGGCCCGCGCGTGGCCAGGGTGGCCGGGTCCAGTTCGAAGGCGCTGCCGCCTTCCCACATCGCCAGTACCCGGCCGCCGTGTTCGATGGCGTTGGTGTTGGCGGTGTTGAAGTCGTCCGGCCCGCGCATGGCCACCTTGGCCTTGATGGGCGAGCAGAAGGTGGGCGTGAGAAATTCACCGGCGGCCTGCTCGCGCTCGAACTTCACGGTGCGCACGAAGCGGCCCCTGTGCGAGACCTGCGGTTTGCCCGCGCGCGCACCGAATGTGAACTGCTGCACCATGCCATCGCCATCAAACCAGTGCTGATAGCGCACGCCATTGCGTTCGAACAGGGCCGGGCCGTTGCGGTAGAAGCGCCCCTGAAGCTCGGCCGGCCAACGGCCTTCGATGGCGAGCGACTCGCAATCCAGATCCACGGCGGTGCCCTTGAGCGCCGCCAGCCAGGGGGCTTGCCGCACGGCGGCGTCAAAGCGCTCGATGGCGTTCAGCGGCGCAGGCGCAGCGGCTTGCGCCCAGGCGGGCCGCAACGCAGAGGCGGCACCAATGCCCGCAGCGCAGGCCAGAGATTCAATGAACTGACGGCGTTCCATGGCGGCGCGCCTCAGTTCAGCTTGATGACGATCGGCTGACCGTTCACCGCCACCTTGGCGGCGTCCCAGGAGGGCGGCCCCATCACCGGCCGACCACTCGCGCCCCAGGGCTCGGAGGGGATGCCGATGACGTTGGTGTCCATCTTGCCGTTGTCATTGGTGTCCTGAAACAGGGTGACGGCGGCCTCGGGGCTCGTGACCCCGCACAGCCCCAGGCGGTAGGTGGACGCGGCCGGCGCGGCGACCGTGACCGAGAACACCGGCTTCTTGTTGAAGCTCTCCGCACTGCCATACACGGCAATGCGCAAGCGGCCTTCGCCCGGCTTGACCCCCTGGAGTTCGAGTACCGGGCAGTTCAGGGGCTCGGGGGCGGTCTGGGCCCGGGCGGGCGCCGCCAGGCCGAGGAGGCCTGCGGACAGGGCGAGCGCGAGGACAAGGATGGGCATCTTCGGGGTGGACATGGCAGGGCTCCCGGGCGGTGCGCGTACAGCGCTGTTGTTGAGGTGCCGCCATGCTGCCCAGCGATGGGGCGGCAATCGACCGGTGTGCGACGAATGGCAAGGCGCGGGCGCGAATGGCGAGCCGGAAGCTTGCGCCGGCTCAATGCAGGCCGCTCAGGCCGGGCCGAAGCTGGTGCACGTCCTGCAGCATCCTCAAGGAGCCCCCATGACCCGCATTCTCATCATCCAGGGCCACCCCGACGCCAGCGAGCGCCACTTCGGCCATGCGCTCACCGAGGCCTATGCCGAGGGCGCGCGCGCGGCCGGGCACGAGACCCGCGAGCTGGCCGTGGCGCAGCTGGACTTTCCGATCCTGCGCAGCGCGCAGGACTGGGAGCATGGCGCGGTGCCGCCGGGCTTGAAAGCGGCGCAGGACGACATCGCCTGGTGTGAGCACCTGGTGCTGGCCTTTCCGCTCTGGCTGGGCGACATGCCGGCGCTGACCAAGGGCTTTCTGGAGCAGGTCGCTCGGCCCGGGTTTGCCTTTCATCGCGATGAGAAGAACCCCTTCGGCCGCAAGGCGCTGACGGGTCGTTCGGCGCGCGTGATCGTCACCATGGGCATGCCGGCGCTGCTGTACCGCTGGTACTACCGCGCCCACAGCGTGAAGAACCTGGAACGCAACATCCTGCATTTCGTGGGCATCAGTCCCGTGCACGAAACCCTGGTGGGCATGGCCGGCAAGGTGGCCCCGCCGGCGGCTGCGCGCTGGCTGGCACGCATGCAGCGCCTGGGTGGTGCGGCGCACTGAGCGCGCAGGCGCGGCCGGCCGGCGGCGCCCTCATGCACGATCTGCCTGTTCGCCCGGCGGCCCGGCTCGCCCCGACCTCGGCCGGTCAGGCGCCTTGCACGAGCCAGCACGCGAAATTTCAAGGCCGCAAGCGGGCCAGGCTTCGCTAGCATTTCAGGCACAACAAAGCTGAACACACGCCCGCAGCGCCGGGCGTGCAGGGGGTGGTACGTATGACAGGGAGCAGGGAGGCAAGCCCCACCTGGGGCCGCGCTTCAGCGTGCGCCAGCCGCAGGCTGCGGCAGATGCGGACGGCGCTGGCGGTGCTGGCGGATGTGGGGGCAGGCGGGGTTTCGGGCCGATCACTGGGTCGATCACTGGGTCGATATGCAGGTCGATCGTCCGGTCCGCTGCCGAGTGGGCTTCGCGGTGGGCCGAGTGGCGGGTCTGCGCGCCTGTCCTTGATCCTGTCCGTGATCCTGTCCATGGGCCTGGCCGCAGGCGGCGCCGTGGCACAGACCCAG
>DASSQC010000311.1:0-3427 GCA_035702705.1 Burkholderiaceae bacterium
GCGATCTTGGCCAGCAGCTTGTTGGGCGCAATGCCGATCGAGCAGGACAGCCCTGTGGCTTCCTTGACCGCCGCCTTGAGCGCCAGCCCGAGCACGCGGGTCGGCTCCTCATGCTCGGTCAGGTCGAGATAGACCTCGTCAATGCCACGGTCTTCCATGACCGGCGCGATCTCGACGATGGCCGCCTTGAACAGGCGCGACACGCGGCGGTACTCGGCAAAGTCCACCGGCAAAAACACGGCCTGCGGGCACAGACGCACGGCCTTGGCCATCGGCATGGCGGAATGCACGCCGAACTTGCGCGCTTCGTAGTTGGCGGTGGTGACCACCCCGCGCGACTCCGGATCGCCGCGGCCGCCGACGATGATCGGCTGGCCGGCCAGCTCCGGGCGACGGGCCAGCTCGACCGAGGCATAGAACGCATCCATGTCCAGGTGCGCAATCCGGCGCGCGAACGCCCGCCCGGCTGCGGGCGGGTCCGCTGGGGCATCGGCATCGGGCAGAGCAGGCAGGTCGGGGTTCACGGCAGGCGGCGATCGGCCCTACAGCTTGTCACAAATCAGCGTGGCGGCGCACCGGCACGGCGAACCCCCGCAGCGGGTGCCATCCGTTGAACTACAGTCACCCACACGGAGATCCACCATGAACACCGCGACCGCCCCCGTCCCGTCCAGGAACCTAAAGACGCTGCTGCTGGCAGCGGCCCTGTCCGTGGCCGCGCTGGCTGCCATGCCGCCCGCGCAGGCCCAAACCCAGCCGATGATGCCCATGATGATGAAGGACGTGCTCAATCTCGACGCCACCGTGCAGACCCAGGTCACGCCGGATCTGGCTGTGGTCATGCTCGCGGCCGAGCGCAGCGGCGCCGACAGCGCCGGCCCGAGCGCCGAGGTCACGCGCGCCATCAACGAGGCGCTGAAGGAGGCACGCGCCGTGGCCGGCATCCAGGCCGCAACCGGCGGCTTCACCACCTTCCAGCGCTTTGACAACAAGGGCCAGCGCACCGGCTGGACCGTACGCGCCGAGGTGATCCTCAAGGGCAAGGACTTCACCGCCCTGGGCAAGCTGGCCGGCAAGCTCACCCAGGCTGGCCCCAACGCCCTGCAGATCACCAACAACAGCTTTGAAGTCTCCACCGAACTGCGCAACGCCGAAGAGGCCAGGCTGATGGAGCGCGCGATTGCCGAGTTCCGCCGCAAGGCGCAGGTGGCCACAAGCGCCTTCGGCTACCGGAAGTTCTCGATCCAGCAGGTGAATGTCGGCACGACCAGCGGCTTCGTGCCACCACAGCCGCGCCCCATGCTGCGCGTGGCCGCCATGGCCGCCGCCGCACCCGAGGCCGACATGCCGATCCAGGCCGGCCAGACCGAGCTCTCGCTGACCGTGAGCGGCAGCGTGCAGATGGAGAACTGAGTACCCCATGATCGCTCGCACGCCTTGCCTCCCGCTGGTCCGCCGCCATGTGCTGCGCGCCGGTTGCGCCCTCGGACTCGCGCTGCTGATGGGCATCCCGGCGCAAGCTGAAACCGTACGCGGCGAAGGGGCGTATCGCACCGAGGTGCGCCCGGTGCCGGGGACCACGGCGGTGGTGCTGGGCCTGCCGATCCGGGTGAGTGTGGTGGTGGGCGAGCGCGAGGAGATCAGCCTGTCCGGAGACGAGAGTCTGCTGCCCTTGATCGAGACGGTGGTGGACAACGGCGTGCTGCAGATCCGCCCGGTGCGGCGCAACCTGGATCTGCGCCCGCGCCAGGCCCTGATTGCCGTGCTCAACGTGCGCAGCCTCACGCGCGCCAGCATTGCCGGCAGCGGCGAGCTGCGCCTGCCGGCCTACAAGACCCCGCAGCTGGAGCTGAGCATCTCCGGTTCGGGCGACATCCACCTGCGCGACACCGAGATCCGCAAGCTCAGCGTGGCCATTTCCGGGTCAGGCAATGTGCGCGGCAGCGGCACCGCCGAGGACAGCAGCATCCGCATCGCGGGCAGCGGCGATGTGCGGCTTGAAGACCTGCAGGCCAAGGCGGTCGAGGTGCGCATTGCCGGCAGTGGCGACGCCCGCGTGAACGCCACCGAAACACTGACGGTCCGGATTGCCGGCAGCGGCGACGTGCGCTATCGCGGCGAGCCCAAGCTCAGCAAGAGCATTGCGGGCAGCGGCGAGGTGTCGCCGATCCGCTGAAACGGCGCAGCAGGACCCACGGGATGCGCCGCGGGTTTCCCCGTGTGCGACCTGCTGACACAGCCTTGTCAGCAGCAAGGCCGTGAATGGCCGGTTCAGAGCGCAAACCGTCACGGCCGCGCTTGACGTGAGGGGTAGCATGGAGCAAACACCCATCACTCCTCAAAATGGCCGAACAAGACCCCTCCTCCTATCTCGGCAATGTCATCGGCAAGCGCATCCGCATTCGCGGCGCACGCCAGAACAACCTCAAGAATCTCTCGCTCGACATTCCGCTCGGTGAACTGGTCGTCGTGACCGGCGTGTCGGGCTCGGGCAAGAGCTCGCTGGTGTTCGACACGCTCTATGCCGAGGGCCAGCGCCGCTATGTCGAGACCTTCTCGCCCTACGCGCGGCAGTTCCTGGACCGCATGGACCGCCCGCAGGTGGACGCCATCGAGGGCGTGCCGCCGGCCATTGCCATCGACCAGACCAACCCGGTGCGTACCAGCCGCTCCACGGTCGGGACGATGACCGAGATCAATGACCACCTCAAGCTGCTCTTCGCGCGCTTCTCCACGCTGTATGACCCGGTGACCGGTCGCGCCATCCGACGTGACTCGCCCGCCAGCATCCTGAAGGAACTGCGTGCCCGCGATCAGACTGATCGCGTGGCCGTGACCTTCGAGGTCAAGATTCCTGCCAACTTCTCCGAAGCAGAGATCGAGCAGTACCTCAGTGCCCAGGGCTACACCAAGGTCTTTGCGCGCGAGGCCGAGCAGCTCACCGTGCTGGCTGACCGGTTCAAGCTGGCGAGCGTGGATGACCCGCGCATTCTGGAGGCGCTTGAAGGGGCACTGAAGCTCGGCCACGGCCGGGCGCAGGTGCGGGTGCTGGACGCTGAAGACGCCGCCAAGGCGACCGAGGTGCTGCGTTACAGCGAGCACATGGAAGACGAGAGCGGAAAGCGCTACACGCCGCCCAACCCCTCCGCCTTTTCCTTCAATTCACCGCTGGGCGCCTGCGAGGCTTGCCGCGGCTTCGGCCGCGTGATCGGCGTGGACTACGGCCTCGTCATTCCTGACGAGAACAAGAGTCTGAAGGCCGGGGCCATCAAGCCCTGGACCACGCCCGCCTGGAGGGAATGCCAGGACGACCTGCTGCGCCACGCCCCCCGCCACGGTGTGGCGGTGGACATTCCGTACAAGCACCTGCCCGAGGAGCACAAGCGCTGGCTGGTGGAGGGGGATCCCAAGTTCAAGAAGTGGGAGC
>DASSQC010000312.1:0-8999 GCA_035702705.1 Burkholderiaceae bacterium
TCACGGGAATCGGCCACCGCGGCCGGCGCCGGGCCGGGCACGCTGAGGTCGGACACCTGGGCCTGCGCCAGCAGCGGCAGCGCGGCGGCAACAGCGAGAATGGATGGCGCGAACGAACGAAGTCTGGGCACGGGCAATTCCTGGCTTGAGTGAAAGACTGCACACCCGCGATGGATCGGGCGGCGTTGATGCAGAACAGCTTAGCGGAGCTGAAAGGCGCTGATCCGCACGCGTTGGACGAAGGTTCCGGCACCGTAGTCCACGGACTCGGTCGGGAAGAAGATGAGATTGAGTGCCTCGATCCAGGCAAAGTCGCCGTCAGCCTTGAGGGTCATGCCGCGGTACTGCATCTCGCCCGCGCAGTCGATCGGCACATAGTTGCCCGGAATGGCTGGATGCAGCTTTGCAGCAGGCTCGCGCTCGGCTGCGACACAGCGCTTGGTCATCGTGCGCCCCTCACGGCTGATCGTGACCGTGAACTTGTCGCCGGGCTGGATCGGCAGACGCAGATTGCTGAACTGCACGCCGCTCTTCTGCTCACCGGTGCGCACGTACATCAGGCCGCGCAGGCTGACGCGCTCGATCACCCGATCGCCCGGCGAGCGCGAGGGATCCTCGATCATCACCTGCGCAAGGCCATTCGGGCTGGGTTGCCAGGTCTCGGTGGTCATGCGCTTGCCGCGAAACGAGCGTGTGGTCTCGAGCGACCAGCGGAATGCCGGCGTCGGCAGCTCGGCATTGATGACCGGCAGACGCTTGATCTCCGCCAGCTGTTCGGGCTTGATCTCGGCAACCGTCTCGGCCTGAGCCAGACATGCAATGCCCAGAAGCGCGGCGGCGATACCCGCACTCGCGGGCCGGGTCATGGCGTCTTGCAAGCTGGTTCTCATGGGCGCTCAACGCACAAGTGGCGACGGCGGAGGACACAGGGTCGCCCCACGTCACCCGCCGGCGCGACGCCGCTACTCGGCCGTTGACGCCGTGCCACCCTCATTGCCCGGCTGATCGGCGCCCTGCTCGTCCTCGCCTGCATCGTTCTCCACGATCCGCTGCAGACCGGACAGCTTGGCGCCCTCGTCCACGTTGATCAGCGTCACGCCCTGCGTGGCGCGCCCCATTTCGCGGATTTCGGCCACGCGCGTGCGCACGAGGACGCCGGTGGTGGTGATCAGCATGATCTCGTCGTCGACATGCACCAGCGTCGCGCCCACCACCTTGCCGTTGCGCTCGCTTTGCTGGATGGCAATCATGCCCTTGGTGCCGCGCCCGTGCCGGGTGTACTCGGTGATCGGGGTGCGTTTGCCGTAGCCGTTCTCCGTCGCGGTCAGCACGCTCTGCTGCTCGTCTTCGGCAACCAGCATCGCGATGACCTGCTGGCCTTCCTCGAGCATCATCCCGCGCACGCCGCGTGCAGTGCGGCCCATCGGGCGTACATCATTCTCATCAAAACGCACTGCCTTGCCGCCATCGCTGAAGAGCATGACATCGTGCGCTCCGTCGGTGACCGCAGCCCCGATGAGGTAGTCACCTTCATCCAGATCGACCGCAATCACGCCCGCCTTGCGCGGATTGGAGAACTCGGACAGGGGCGTCTTCTTGACCGTGCCCAGCTTGGTCGTCATGAAGACATAGCGGTCTTCCGGATAGGTCCGCAGGCTGGCGTCGAGCGGCAGGACGATCGTGATCTTCTCTCCCTCTGCCAGGGGGAACATGTTCACGATCGGCTTGCCACGCGAGGTCCGGCTGCCTTCGGGCACTTCCCATACCTTCAGCCAGTACATCCGGCCGCGATTGCTGAAGGCGAGGATGACGTCGTGCGTGTTGGCAATGAAGAGCTGGTCGATCCAATCGTCTTCCTTCATTGCCGCCGCCTGCTTGCCCCGACCGCCGCGCTTTTGCGCGCGGTATTCGGTCAGCGCCTGGCTCTTGATGTAGCCGGAATGCGAGAGCGTCACCACGCGGTCTTCAGGCGCGATCAGATCCTCCGTCTCCATCTCGACGGCATTGCGCTCGATCGTCGAACGACGCCCATCCCCGAACTCGGCCTTGATGCCGGCGAGCTCGACGCTGATGATCTCCGTGATCCGCGCGCGGTTGGCCAGAATGTCGAGCAGATCGGCGATCTGCGCCATGACGTCCTTGTATTCCGTGACGATCTTGTCCTGCTCCAGTCCGGTGAGACGCTGCAGACGCATCTGGAGGATCTGTTCGGCCTGATCCTCCGACAGGCGGTACAGCCCATCAGACTGCAGCCCCATCGCCGCCGACAGGCCTTCGGGTCGGTAGTCATCCGCGTTGATGGTGCCGCCGTCCGGTGCCGCACGGGTCAGCATCTCGCGCACGAGGGACGAATCCCAGGAGCGCGTCATCAGCTCGGTCTTGGCAATCGGCGGCGTGGGCGCCGCCTTGATGATGGCGATGAACTCGTCGATGTTGGCCAGCGCGACCGCAAGGCCCTCAAGCACGTGGCCGCGCTCGCGCGCCTTGCGCAGCTCGTACACGGTGCGCCGCGTGACCACCTCGCGCCGGTGGGCGAGGAAGCAATCGACCATCTGCTTGAGGTTGAGCAGCCGTGGCTGGCCGTCGACCAGCGCCACCATGTTCATGCCGAAGGTGTCCTGCAGCTGAGTCTGCTTGAACAGGTTGTTCAGCACGATCTCCGGCACCTCGCCCCGCTTGAGCTCGATCACGATGCGCATGCCGGACTTGTCGGACTCGTCGCGGATGTCGCTGATGCCGTCGAGCTTCTTGTCGCCGATCAGCTCGGCGATCTTGTCGAACAGCGGACGCTTGAGCGTCTGGTAGGGCAGCTCATCAATGATGATGGCCTGCTTTCCGTTCTTGTCGACTTCCTCGAAGTGAGTCTTGGCGCGCATGACCACGCGGCCACGACCGGTACGGTATCCCTCGCGCACGCCGGTAAGGCCGTAGATGATGCCGCCGGTGGGGAAGTCCGGCGCCTTGACGATCTCGATCAGTTCATCGACCGAGCATTCCGGGTTGCGAAGCGCGTGCAGGCAGGCATCCACCACATCAGCAAGGTTGTGCGGCGGAATGTTGGTCGCCATGCCCACGGCAATGCCCGAACTCCCGTTGATCAGCAGATTCGGGATCTTCGCCGGCAGGACCAGCGGCTCCCTTTCGTTGCCGTCGTAGTTCGGGCCGAAATCCACGGTCTCCTTGTCGATGTCGGCCAGCAACTCGTGCGCGATCTTCGACAGACGCACTTCGGTGTATCGCATCGCAGCCGCGTTGTCGGGGTCGTTCGAGCCGAAGTTCCCCTGGCCGTCGATCAGCATGTAGCGCAGCGAGAAATCCTGCGCCATGCGCACCATCGTGTCGTACACGGCGGTGTCGCCGTGCGGGTGATACTTACCGATCACATCGCCCACGACACGGGCCGACTTCTTGTAAGCGCGGTTCCAATGGTTGCCCAGTTCGTCCATCGCGAAGAGCACGCGCCGGTGCACCGGCTTCAAGCCGTCGCGTGCATCCGGCAGGGCGCGCCCGACGATCACGCTCATCGCGTAATCGAGATAGCTGCGCCGCATCTCGGCTTCGAGCGAGATCGGCAGGGTTTCTTTGGCGAATTGATCCATTGGGAGGCTCAGAAAACGGCTGACAGCGCCTTGGGCCGTCGGTTCGGCGCACCAGTGCGACGCGGCGGATGCCTATGCAATTCCAGCATCCGAGACAAGCCTTCGAGTTTACCGGCTGGCGCCTTCTCGCCTCGGACGCTGCGCTGCTGCCCGACGGTTTCGTTCATCCCCACAAGGGTGTTGCACAAACCACACAAACAACCAGGCAGAACGAGGCTCCCGGCACCGCGACACGACCCGCTGGCAGAGCGGGTCGACACCCCAAGAACCGCGCCAGATCTGCATTTCCGCAGGTCAGACGACTTGCCATACGGTCCCGCTGATGTGCTGCGCCGCGGGACGCCGGTGATACACTCAAGCTCGGTTGCTAAAAAAGTAGCCTCATAGCTATAGACCTCCGGCAAAAGGAACCTCACCCGTTGAGAGGAGAAACATGAAGAAAGTTACCAAGGCGACCCTGGTGCTTGCTTCTACGTTGGCAGTGACGGCCACCGTGGCCCATGCACAGTCCACATCGCAGAAGAACATCCAAGGCGATCCGAAGAGCAGCGGCTACGTGCTGGACCAGCGTGGCACCGTCGTGCGTGACCCGTTCGGCCTGTGCTGGCGCAGTGGCTATTTCACTCCCGCCATGGCCCTGGCAGAGTGTGATCCGGATCTTGTTCCGAAGGCACCTCCGCCCCCGCCTCCGCCCCCGCCGCCTGCACCCGCTCCGGCACCCGCAGTCGTTGCTCCGGCACCGGTCGCACCGCCCCCGCCTCCGCCTCCGCCGCCCGCGGCCCCGGTGTCTGAAAAGGTGACGTTTGCTGCTGATGCGTTCTTCGACACGGGCAAGTCCGTGCTGAAGCCGGATGCACGTGCCAAGCTGGACGACCTCGCCTCCAAGGTGAAGGACATCTCGCTGGAAGTGATCATCGCAGTCGGCCACACCGACAACGTCGGCGGCGACGCACTCAACCAGCGCCTGTCTGTTGCTCGTGCTGAAGCCGTGAAGGCCTACCTCGTCAGCAAGGGTATTGACGCGAGCCGCGTCTACACCGAAGGCAAGGGCAAGACTTCGCCTGTGGCTGACAACAAGACTGCAGACGGTCGCGCGAAGAACCGCCGCACCGAAATCGAAGTGGTTGGCACGCGCCCCGTGCGCCGCTGATCGATCGATCAAGCAGTTTCAAGCCCCGCCTCGGCGGGGCTTTTTCTTTTCTGCTGCGGCCAGAGGTCGCTTGGCCACAGCCAGGCCGAGCATGGGCATGGCGGTGCGCTACCCTTTCGAACCATGAGCGCTCAAAACACCAACGTCGATCCCTCCGAACTCGAGAAGTTCTCCACCCTCGCCCACCGCTGGTGGGACCCAGGCAGCGAATTCAAGCCGCTTCATGTCATCAATCCGGTTCGCCTGCGCTGGATCGACAGCGTGGCTGCGCTGCGTGGAAAGCGCGTGCTCGACGTGGGATGCGGCGGCGGCATTCTGGCCGAAAGCATGGCGCAGCAGGGTGCTGAAGTAACGGGCATCGACATGGCCGAGAAGGCGCTCGGGGTCGCGCGCTTGCACAGCCTCGAATCCGGAGTCAAGGTGGACTATCGCCTGACGAGCGCCGAGGCACTGGCTGCTGAAACGCCGGAAACGTTCGACGTTGTCACCTGCATGGAAATGCTCGAGCACGTGCCCGACCCTGCGAGCGTGGTGGCTGCAGTTTCCCGACTGGCCAAGCCCGGGGCCGACGTCTTCTTCTCAACAATCAACCGCAACCTGAAGGCCTACTTGCTGGCGATCGTCGGCGCAGAGTACGTGCTGCGACTGCTGCCGCGTGGCACCCACGACTACGCCAAGCTCATCACCCCCAGCGAATTGGCACGTGCGGCGCGCGATGCCCAGCTGGAGATCATTGACATCAAGGGCATGAGCTACAACCCGATCACGCATACCGCGACGCTGAACAAGGACACGGACGTCAACTACCTGGTGCACGCCCGCAAGCGGGTCGCCGCATGATCGAAGCCGTCCTGTTCGATCTCGACGGAACGGTCGCGGACACTGCACCGGACCTCGCAGGTACTGCAAACGACATGCGGATTGCGCGGGGCATGGACCCCATGCCCCTTGCCGTCTTGCGACCGATGGTGTCTGCCGGCGCGCGCGGCATGATTGGTGTGGCCTTCGGCGTGTCAAGGGATGCGGCCGAGTTCGAATCGCTGAAGACCGAATTCCTCGATCGGTATGCGCAGCGGATGACTCGGGCCTCGGCGCTATTTGCGGGCATGACGGGGCTGATCGCAGACTTGCAGGCGCGCAATCTGGCGTGGGGCATCGTGACGAACAAGGCCCATCGGTTCGCCGACAGCCTCGTCCCCGCGATGGGGCTCAGCCCGGACGTGCTGATCTGCGGTGACACCACCGCACACGCCAAACCGCATCCGGAGCCGCTGTTTGAAGCGGCACGCCGTCTTGGTGTGGCGGCCCATGCATGCATTTATGTCGGAGACGATCTTCGCGATGTCCAGGCGGCTCGCGCCGCAGGCATGCGCAGCATCGTCGCGGGCTATGGCTACCTGGGCGACGCCGGCGATCCGCGCGACTGGGGCGCCGATGCCATGGTGCATTCGGTGCCGGACATTCTCGGAATCCTTGATGGCTGGATGAGGCGCTGACCGGTAAGTTCCCGCTCCAGCCGTCCATGTGGACGGTGCATCGGTCAGGGCAACCTGTGGACAGGTCCACGGGCGAAGAGTAAGGCGAGAGTAAGTCCGCCCTCCTACCTTTGCGAGAGTCGGAATGAGGAGCGAGTCATGTCAGGGATCCAGTCGGTACTTCAGGAAACACGAGTCTTCAACCCGAGCGCCACTGCACAGCAGGGTGCCGCCATTTCCGGCATGGATGCCTACAAGGCACTGTGCGCAAAGGCTGAATCCGACTACGCAGGTTTCTGGGGCGATCTCGCTCGAGAGAAGCTGCTCTGGCACAAGCCCTTCACCGAGGTGCTGGACGAGTCGAACGCGCCGTTCTATCGCTGGTTTGCCGATGGCAAGCTGAATGCGTCCTACAACTGCCTCGACGCCAACCTGATCAACGGCAACGGCGAAAAGACCGCCATCATCTTTGAGGCCGACGACGGCAGCGTGAACCCGATCAGCTTCCGCCAGCTGCATGAACGCGTGTGCAAGCTGGCAAACGGCCTGAAAGCCCTCGGCATCAAGAAGGGCGACCGCGTACTGATCTACATCCCGATGAGCGTGGAAGGCGTCGTTGCCATGCAGGCCTGTGCGCGCATCGGTGCCACCCACTCGGTCGTATTCGGTGGCTTCTCGGCCAAGAGCGTCCAGGAGCGGGTGATCGACGCCGGCGCCGTGGCGATCATCACCGCAGACGAGCAGGTTCGCGGGGGCAAGACCCTGCCGATCAAGGCCATCGTGGACGAGGCCATCGCGATGGGCGGCTGTGACGCCCTGAAGACCGTGATCGTCTACAAGCGTACCGGCAACCCGGTCGCGATGCAGGCCGGTCGCGACGTCTGGCTGCACGAGGTCGAAGGCCCTCAAAGCGCCGAATGCGAACCAGAGTGGGTTGACGCAGAGCACCCGCTGTTCATCCTCTACACCTCGGGCTCCACCGGCAAGCCCAAGGGGGTGCAGCACTCCACCGGCGGCTATCTGCTCTGGGCCAAGACGACCATGCAGTGGACCTTTGACGCCAGACCCAATGACCTGTTCTGGTGTACCGCTGACATCGGGTGGATCACCGGTCATACCTATGTCTGCTACGGCCCCACCTCCGCTGGCATCACCCAATTGGTGTTCGAGGGCGTGCCAACCTATCCCAATGCCGGTCGCTTCTGGCAGATGATCGAACGGCACAAGGTCACGCTCTTCTACACGGCACCGACCGCCATCCGCTCGCTGATCAAGGCCAGCGAAGCCGATCCGAACGTTCATCCGAACAAGTCGGACCTCAGCAGCCTGCGGATCTTGGGCTCGGTGGGTGAACCCATCAACCCCGAGGCATGGATGTGGTACCACAAGAACGTCGGTCAGGAACGCTGCCCGATCGTGGACACCTTCTGGCAGACCGAGACCGGTGGCCACATGATCACGCCGCTGCCAGGCGCGACGCCGCTAGTCCCCGGCTCGTGCACCCTGCCCCTGCCCGGGATCATGGCAGCCATCGTCGATGAGACAGGCAATGACGTGCCCAACGGTCAAGGCGGCGTGCTCGTCGTGAAACGCCCCTGGCCTTCAATGATTCGTACCATCTGGGGCGATCCCGAGCGGTTCAAGAAGAGCTACTACCCGGCCGAACTCGGCGGCAAGCTCTATCTCGCAGGCGACGGCGCAATCCGCGACAAGGACACTGGCTACTTCACGATCATGGGCCGCATCGATGACGTGCTCAACGTCTCCGGCCATCGCATGGGCACCATGGAAATCGAGTCTGCCCTTGTCGCGAAAAGCGACCTCGTGGCAGAAGCGGCGGTGGTCGGTCGGCCAGATGACCTCACCGGCGAAGCCATCGTGGCCTTCGTCGTGCTGAAGCGGCCCCGCCCGGTGGGCGACGAAGCACGCGCTCTGGCCAAGGAACTGCGCGACTGGGTGGCCAAGGAGATCGGGCCGATCGCCAAGCCCAAGGACATCCGCTTCGGTGACAACCTGCCCAAGACGCGCTCGGGCAAGATCATGCGCAGACTGCTGCGTGCGATCGCAAAGGGCGAGGCAATCACACAGGACGTCTCGACACTGGAGAACCCCGCCATCCTCGATCAGCTCGCTGAAAACAACTGAAGCTTTCGCGAGTCTTACAAACGCCCCGTTCGCGGGGCGTTTTTGTTTGCGAAGAGGGAAAGCGAGCATGTGAATCGAGCAGGGTTTCCCTGATGTTCCGTGGCATGCCCCTGTGCAATATTGGTTTCAGAAGTAGCACATAACAAACGTTCAGGGGGTCGCTTCACAGTCCGACGCAAGGCGCGGACTGTGTGCTGACCACCCGGCAGCAGCGGAGCATCGGGTGATTCTTTTCCTGTCCATCGTGAAGGCACTTGCTGAAGTCGCCGGACTCGCCCTCATCGGTCAGGCGGTCGTTGCAGCCTTCAATCCGATGAAGCGGCACGAGAACCCGATCTACAAGCTGTTCGCGCTGCTGTCCTCGCCGGTCAATCGCGTGGTGCGTGTCATCACACCGAAAGTGATCGTCGATGAACATGTGCCCTTCGTGTCGTTCTTCTTCCTCTTACTGATCTGGTTCTGTGCGACGGCCGGCCGGATCTACTTCCTGAAGTACGTACCGGTCGCGGGGGCCTGACATGAAACTTGGCGCATTGATCGGTGGCTGGTGGTTGCGCGAACTCGCCAGCTGGCAGGTGTTTCTCAAGCGACCCGCCTTGGCTGAGAACACCTATCGACGCGCGCTCGCGC
>DASSQC010000313.1:0-8003 GCA_035702705.1 Burkholderiaceae bacterium
CGGTGGGCACGACGGCGCCTTCGGCCAGCAGGTAGAAGAAGTGGTTGGCCACGCCGGAGGAGTAGTGCACGTCCAGGCTGCCCAGGGTGCTGGAGTAGCAGTCGGGCGACCTGCCATCGAGGCTGGGCTTGAACATGTAGCGCAGCGCCTTGGTGGGATTGGCCTGCTGATAGCTGGCCTTGAAGATGCGCTCGCCGATCAGGTAGTTCGGGCTGCTGGCGGAGTTGTTGGCGTAGTACTCGACCATGGTGCCGAAGATGTCGGAGGTGGCTTCATTCAGGCCGCCCGACTCGCCGGAGTAGGTCAGGTTGGCGCTGCGCGAGGTCACGCCGTGGCTCATCTCATGGCCGGCCACATCCAGGGCCACCAGGGGCAGATAGGTCGTGCCATCGCCATCGCCGTAGGTCATGCAGAAGCAGCTGTCGCTCCAGAAGGCGTTCACGTAGTTGCGGCTGTAGTGCACGCGCGAGAATGCGCCGCGCCCATCGTTGGCAATGCCGTTGCGGCCATGGACGTTCTTGAAGTAGTCCCAGGTCTTGTTCTGGCCGTACTGGGCATCGACGGCCACGGTCGCCACATCGGTGGTGCTGAAGTTGCCCCAGACGTTGTCGGTATCGGTGAACAGGGTGCCATTGCCGCTGGTGCGGTTCTTCATGTTGGTGACGTAGTGGCTGCCGCGGCTGGGGTCGCGCATGGCGTAGCCGCCGGTGCTCTGGCTGTCGGTGGTCAGCGTCACGGTGCCTTCGGTCAGCGCCTTGCCCGTGCCTTGCGTGGCGGCCGTGTGCACGTCATCCCACTTGTCCAGCAGCTGGAGCGAATGGGCGTCGATGATGTAGTGCATCTCCATCGGCGTCTTGTCCGGGGCCACGCCTTCGACATAGACCTCATAGGCGAGCGTGGGGCGCGTGCCGCGGGCGTAGATGACGAGGCTGGACTTGGTGCGCCCGCTCATCTGGCGGCCGAACAGGGATTCGGCGTAGGCGTGGGCATCGTCGGCATCGAGCGTTGCGGCGGTTTCGAGCGCCAGCGGCGCGGCCATGGTGTGGCTCATCGCGCGCGTCATGCCGCTTTTCTCGTTATGCACGACCATGTCGCCGCCGATCACGCGCAGGCCCTTGTAGAACCGGTCCATGCGCACGTGCTCGCGCCCGTCGTTGTCCACGATCACGTCGCGAACCTGGAAGTCATCGTCCGCGGTGGCCTTGGCCTGGGTGGCCAGGGTCTTCACGGCGCTTTTCGCCCGCATCACTGCGGGGTGCGAGTCCAGTGGATCTGCCTGCACGTTGCCCGAGAACAGCCCAGCAACCGCCACCGCAACTGCCAAATGCGTCATCCCTCTCATGCTTCGGTCCTTTCAGAGACTTCATGTCGAAGGCGGCTGCAGGTCGCGGCCGCCGCGCCGATCTGCCTGATGAGTCAAATCGATTGCGCGGCACAGCCTAGTTGCGGGTTTTCCCTAGGGTCAATGACTGGGCTGCCCGAAGGGCGCCCAATACCAACCGCGAACAGGGTATGGACATGACCGCCGTATGACAGCGGTACGCATTGACAGGTTTGGCGGTGCAAAAGCCTTGACAGCTGTCGATTTGTCCAGGGGTTGCCCCGGCGTTACTTCGACAGATCGCGCATCGCACGCTCAAGTCCGTCGAGCGTGACCGGGTACATCTTTCCACCCATGAGTTGCTGCAGGATGCCGATGCTCTGCCGGTACTGCCAGATGCCCTCGGGCTCGGGGTTGAGCCACGCGTGCTTGGGGTAGGTCTTGACGAAGCGGCGCACCCACTCCGCGCCGGGTTCATCGTTGTTGTATTCCACGCTGCCGCCGGCCTGCAGGATCTCGTAGGGGCTCATGGTCGCGTCGCCCACGATGATGAGCTTGTAGTCCGGCGGGTACTTGCGCAGCACATCCAGTGTGGAGAAGCGCTCCGCGCTGCGGCGGCGGTTGCTCTTCCAGAGGTGGTCGTAGATGCAGTTGTGGAAGTAGTAGTGCTCGAAGTGCTTGAACTCGCTCTTGGCCGCCGAGAACAGCTCTTCCACGCGGCCGATGTGGTCGTCCATGGTGCCGCCCACGTCCAGCAGCATCAGCACCTTGACCGTGTTGTGCCGCTCCGGGCGCATGCGGATATCCAGCCAGCCCGCGTTCTTCGCCGTGGAGCGGATGGTGCCGTCCATGTCCAGCTCGTCATGCGCGCCCTCGCGGGCGAAGCGGCGCAGACGACGCAGCGCCACCTTGATGTTGCGCGTGCCCAGTTCCACGCTGTCGTCGTAGTCGCGGAAGCTGCGCATGTCCCAGACCTTGACGGCGCTGCGCGAGCCCTTGGGGCCACCCCCGACCTTGATGCCCTGCGGGTTGCTGCCGCTGTTGCCGAAGGGCGAGGTACCGCCCGTGCCGATCCATCGGCTGCCGCCCTCGTGGCGCTCCTTCTGTTCCTCCAGCCGCTTCTTGAAGGTGTCGATCAGCTCGTTCCAGCTCATCTTCTGCAGCGCCGCGCGTTCTTCTTCAGACAGCGCCTTGAGCGCCTTGGCGATCAGCCATTCCAGCGGAATCTCCTTGTCCTGCTCGAAGAGGCCGGAAACATGCTTGAAGAAGCTGCCGAAAGCGCGGTCGAACTTGTCGAACTGGCTCTCGTCCTTCACCAGGCTCATGCGCGCCAGGTAATAGAACTCGTCCAGCGAGGGCTGGATGACATCGGCCTTCATGGCATCGAGCAGCAGCAGGTACTCCTTGACGGAAACCTTCACGCCGCTGCCCTTGAGGTGATAGAAGAAGTTGACCAGCACGAACCGCTCCTGCGCGCGCCGCGGGATCAGTCCGCAGGCGTGCCGCGAAGTATCGCGCTTTCGAACTCCGGTGGCAGACTCAGGGGCGGGCGCCCGCGCCGAGTTCCAGGTGGCGCGTCAGGAAGGCATCCACGCGCCGCCAGAAGTCATGGACGTTGGCGTCCTTGTTGAAGCCGTGACCTTCATCCGGATAGACCACCCATTCGACGCTCTTGCCGTTGCGCTCCAGGGCCTCGCGCATGCGCCGGCCATGCACCAGCGGTACCCGCTGATCCTCGCCGCCGTAGGCCAGCAGCACCGGGGCCTTGATGCGCGCGGCCTGGTGTACCGGGGACAGTTCGCGGAACAGGGCCGCGTCGGTCTTCGGATCACCCAGCACGCGGTTCAGGTAGCTGATGGAGTCCTTGTAGCCCTCGCCACGCATCAGATCGGACCAGGTGGCCGTGAACAGCAGCTCGAGGTCGGTGACGGCCACCTTCGCGATGCCGCAACGAAAGGTGTCCGGCTCCCGCGCCAGGCCGATCAGGGTGGAGTAACCGCCGTAGCTCGCTCCCATCAGGCAGACCCGCTTGGGATCGACGATGCCCTGCTTGACCAGCCAGTTCACCCCGTCGGTGATGTCGTCCTGCATGGCGCGCCCCCACTGGCGCCAGCCCGCGCGGTGGAAGGCATCGCCGTAGCCGAGCGAGCCGCGGAAATTTGGCTGCAGCACTGCGATCCCGCGCGAGGCCAGAAACTGCGCATCCTCGTCGAAGCCGCCGCCATGTCCGTACACATATGGCCCGCCATGGATGTCCACCACCAGCGGCAGGTTGCGCGGCAGATGGCCGCGCGGCAGGGTCAGGTAGGCGGGAATCTGCAATCCGTCACGCGCGGCGTAGCTCACCAGCCGACGACGCGACATCTGCTCGGGCTTGATCCAGGGCCGGGCGGCTGCAACTTCTTCCAGCTTGCGGGTGCGGCGATCGAGCAGGTAGTACTCCTCGGGCCGGGTGTCTGAGCCGGAGACCACGAGGACGCGATCGGTCGCATGGCGGCCCCAGCTCAGCACGTTGCTGCGGTTCGGCAGTGCGGCATCAATGGCCTTCTGCAGGGCTTCCCATTGCGGGTCGAGCCAGTGCGTGCGCCCGCTGTAGCGCACGCCCACGGGTTCCCCGCGCGTCCAGTCGAACAGCAGCGCGCCGGCGTCCACGCGCGGGCTGGCATGCAGGCGCTCGCCGAAGCTGTTCGCTTCCGGGTCGAAGTAGTAGATCGCGCCCCGGTCTTCGTCCGCGGACTTGCGTGCCCACACCAGCATGCGCTTGCCGTCCGGCAGGAACATGATCGGGCTGATTGCGGTCTTGTCCTGGGCGCTGACGCGCTGCAGCTGGCGCCACGGGCTCTTTTCGGTGCTGCGGTAGTAGAGAACGTGCTCGCGCTCGCCGTTCTTGCTCGGCATCGCTTCGGCAATACGTACCGCGCCGGCGTGATCGGCCGTGTAGGAGACCACATCTCCGGGCTGGTCGAAGGTCAGCAGCTGGCGCTTGTTGGTGCCCAGCGTGGCACGCCATGCGTCCAGCGAGTAGCCCGTGCGGTCGTAGCCGTAGATCAGTACCTCGCGGCCCTCGCGGTCCAGCGCGCGCACAATGCCCTGGCCCCAGGCCGCCGACTGGACGAGTTCACCGTTGGCCCGGACCAGCACATTGCCCAGGTTGTAGAGAAAGCCGGATGCCTCCTTGAGGTCGGCCATGTCGTACTCCAGCAGGGCGTCGCCGATCCAGCGGAAGTCCGAGACGTCCACCTTCTTCATGGACGTGAGCAGGCGCGGCGTGCGTTTCTCCAGATCGATCACCGCCAGGTTGCGCCGGCCATTGATCGGTACGAGAACGGCCAGCAGCTTGCCGTCCGGAGAGAGCTGGGCGCCCGAGTAGTCGGCCGGGCGGAAGATCTCCTCGGGGGCCAGCGGGCTGGGGCGCTGGCCGCTCGCCGCCGCGGCCGCCTCGGCCGCGAGCTCTGCGCGCAGGGTCTGAAGCGATTCGTCGTCCGCGTGGACGGTGCCGAGCGCCAGGCTCAAGGCGCTCAGGATCAGCATGCGAGACAGTCTCATGGCGCGTTCCTTTTGGGTGCGCGCGCAGTATGAAACGGGCTTGCCGTGCCGCGCGAGAGCCGCGCGGCTTCGCCGCCTCACTTGTCTTGAGTAGGGGTTTCCAGCCGTTTGCGGACGCGATTGCCCAGCGTCCCGGCCACGACCAGGGAGCCAGCCAGCACCAGCGCATGCGCCGGCAGGTTCTGCCCGGGCGCAAGACCGATCAGTGCAGTCAGCGCCCAGGCCAGCAGCGGCCCGCCGCCCAGCAGGATGGCGATGAAGGCCAGGGTGCCCCACTGGGTTTTGCGCGAGAACAGCTCGCCGGGATCCCGGTCTTCGGGTGGGTCGTCGGGGCGAGCCATGTGCGGGGCCTGTGCGGCGGTTCAGCGCGGGCGGCTGAGCAGGTACAGCAGCTGGGCACGGGCCTCGGGCCATTCACCGGCGGTCATGCTGTACATGACCGTGTCGCGGATGGTGCCGTCGCGACGCAGGGCGTGGCCGCGGATCACGCCGTCCTTCTTCGCACCCAGGCGCTCGATGGCGCGCTGGCTGGCGAAGTTGAAGTTGTCGGTGCGCCAGCCCACCACACGACAGCCCAGCGTCTCAAAGGCATGGCGCATCATCATCAGCTTGCAGGTGGTGTTCACGTGCGTGCGCTGCACGGACTGGGCATACCACGTGTAGCCGATCTCCAGGCGCTGCACCGCAGGCAGGATGTCGTGGTAGCTCGTGGTGCCCACGATGCGATCGCGCGCCAGATCGCGCACGGCAAAGGCAAAGCGGCTGCCTTCGTCACGCATCTTGAGCGCAGTCTCGATGTAGGCGCGGGTGTGCTCCGGTTCCGGAACCGATGTGATGCGCAGGGTCCAGAGCGCGCCGTCGGCGGCAGCCGCCTTCAGCGCCTCTTCGTGCGCGAGACCAAGGGGCTCAAGTTGCACGCCGTTTTCGGCGAGCGTCACGGGCTGGACGAAGGCTTGGCTCATGGTGCGGAAACGAAGATCGGCTCTGGGTGCGGCTCTTCAGGCCAAAATACCTCAAAACCCGCATGGGACAAGCGAACAAGCTGCTTGAATCGAGCTCAACGGTTGTGCCGCGCCATGAAGATCAGGCGTTCGAACAGGTGCAGGTCCTGCTCGTTCTTGAGCAGCGCGCCCACCAGCGGCGGAATCACCTTCTTCTCGTCGTCGCTCTTGAGCACGTCCGGCGGAATGTCCTCGGCCAGCAGCAGCTTGAGCCAGTCGAGCAGTTCGCTGGTCGAAGGCTTCTTCTTCAGGCCCGGCAGCTCGCGCACGCCGTAGAAGGTGGACAGGGCGTTGGCCAGCATGTCCTTCTTGAGCCCCGGAAAGTGCACATCGACGATGGCCTGCATCGTCTCCTTGTCCGGGAACTTGATGTAGTGGAAGAAGCAGCGGCGCAGGAAGGCGTCGGGCAGCTCCTTCTCGTTGTTGCTGGTGATGATCACCAGCGGCCGGTGCTTGGCGCGCACGAGCTGCTGCGTCTCGTAGCAGTAGAACTCCATGCGGTCGAGCTCGCGCAGCAGGTCGTTGGGGAATTCGATGTCGGCCTTGTCGACCTCGTCGATCAGCAGCACGCAGGGCACCTCGCTCTCGAAGGCCTCCCAGAGCACACCCTTGACGATGTAGTTGGCGATGTTCTTGACCCGCTCGTCGCCCAGCTGGCCGTCGCGCAGGCGGTTCACGGCGTCATACTCGTACAGGCCCTGCTGCGCCTTGGTGGTGGACTTGATGTGCCACTGCAGCAAGGGCATGGACAGGGCGCGTGCAACCTCCTCGGCCAGCATGGTCTTGCCGGTGCCCGGTTCGCCCTTGATCAGCAGCGGGCGCTTGAGCGTCAGGGCGGCATTGACGGCGAGCTTGAGGTCGTCGGTGGCGACGTAGCCGGTCGCGCCGGTGAAGCGGGGGGCTGCGGAAGGCGTGGTGGCGGTCATGGGCGGGAAGGAGGTGTTCGGGTGTGTGGTGCTGCAGGCGCATGAAGGCGGGCGACAGGGCGCGCGCCGTGCCGGGGCACATTGCCGCACGAGGTTAGCAAAAGGCCCTTGCCGCTTCCCTCGTCCGGCGTCCCTGCTGCCGTGGCGCGGGCGCTGTTCGGCGGGTCCGGCGCCAAGCCGCTACACTTGCGGCCGTTTGCGCGTGGGGCGGCTGTAGCGGTCGCTCTCCAGCGGCCACCCAGACGCAGCCCGTGCAAGGCGGGCGGCGTCACAGAGCCGACGATGCCCGCAGTGTCTGGGGGCCGCGCCGCAGGCAGACCCACCCCTCGGGGGGAACCCACAGTACTGGAAGACTGATAACGATGATTCGCAATGCTCAAGCGTTGATCGTCGCCGTAGCCGTGCAGGCCGCCCTCGCTGGTGCCGCCCTGGCTCAGACGAACGCGCCCGCCGCCGCGCCCGCTGCTCCTGCACCGGCTGCCGCACCCGCTGCCAAGGCCGAACCCAAGGGCGACATCGGTGCCGCGCGCGACAAGGTGTCGATGTGCATCGGCTGCCACGGCATCCCCGGCTACAAGTGGGCCTTCCCCGAGAAGTACACCGTGCCCATGATCGCCGGCCAGAGCGAGAAGTACATCTATAACGCCCTGCAGGCGTACAAGAAGGGCGATCGCACGCACCAGTCCATGCGCGCCATCGCCGCCAGCCTGTCCGACCAGGACATGCTCGACCTCGCCGCCTTCTGGGCGTCCATGAAGAAGTGAGGCGCTCAACCATGACCAAGATGATCAAGCCCCTGCTCCTTGCCACCCTGGCGGCCCTCAGCCTGGGCGCTGCGGCCGGCGACCGTGTCGCTGGCGAGGCGCTCGCCAAGAAGATGAACTGCGCAGCCTGCCACGGCGCCGACTACAGCAGCCCGATCGACCCCAGCTACCCCAAGCTGGCCGGCCAGCACGAGGACTACCTGCTCAACGCCCTGCGCCAGTATCAGCGCGCGGCCACCGGCAGCAAGACCCAGGCCTTGTCGCGCAACAACGCCATCATGGGCGGCCAGACCATGATCACCGACGAGCAGACCAAGAAGCAGCGTCCGCTCACCGGCAAGGAACTGGCGGACCTCGCGGCCTATCTGTCCAGCCTGCCGACGCAGCTGTCGTACAAGCACAAGTAAGTCCCTCGGCCGGCGTCGTGCCGCTGAAATCAAAAGCC